>NZ_JBMNPQ010000005.1:0-39157 GCF_050943655.1 Peptoniphilus sp.
TCTCCTTAGTCGAGAACACGGTCTTAAAAAATGGCTTTTTTCTGTATTTTTTAAATACATTTATTTAATATACTGTTTATTGTATTTTATAAAACCATTAATATTATGTTTTAAATTTAAAAATAATTGTTGATTTTTGTAGATTCAATCTGTAAAATTATTTTTACCAAAAAATTAATAATAGAAATCAATTGTAATTAGGCTTGTATAATACAAGCTCGTATCATATAAACCTCATTACAATTAAATCTAAATTTCTATTGAAGAAAGGTTTATGAAATGATGAATAATTTTAGAAAAAATGCTCTTAGAAATATTGCTATAGCATCAGTTCTTGCTGCTCCAATTAGTGTATTTGCAACAGGTACTGATGATATGGCAACAACTGATGCGGCTCGAGCATCATACGAAATAGCTGCAGAAAGAAGCACCGAGTCAAAAGAAGTTATAGTTGAAAGCGAAAAAGAAAGAGAAGTTTTATCCTCTGACTTCCCTTCTGTAAGAGAAGAAATTTCTACAGTAGTTTCAGAAAATGACAGCTCAGATGATGAAAATTCTCACGATAAAATTGTTTTTAATAAAGATGAAGACGCAGAAAAATATAAATCAGTTAGATTAGAATCACCTGATTTAAATGAGCTTAGAATAGTAGACCAAGACGGTAGAGATATCTCAGAAATTGCCGAAGATAACTCTAAGCCTAGAGAAGTTGAAAATAACAAAACAACTGAAGGCTCTGACAAAGGAATCTCACTCTTAGATAAAGCTCAAGAGGAGAATATAAAAACTCCATCAGAAGAAGAAAATACAAAAACTCCAGCTGAAGACACTAAGTTAGAACTTAGTCCAGAGATTAATCCTAAAAATTTAGAATCAGCTGATATGACAAGAGAACCAAGAGACATCACAAACGAACTGCTAAACACTAAAGTCAAAATAAGAAAGCAGCGCGAAAATATAATATCTCTTGAAGCAGATGATGGAGAGGCTATCTTCTTTGACGCTTCATTCGTTACACCAAAGGGCACTCGTGCAGGAGACACAATTACAATCAATCTGTCAGATAACTACACACTTAAAGGATTGGAGCCAGAAACTGACGAAGTTTTATCTATAGAATCTGGCGATGTAGTTATAGCTACTGGAAAAAAAGATGGCAACAAAATCATCTATACTTTCACAGATGCAGTTAATGATAAAGATTATGCCTTTGGCTACGTTAACTTTGGTGGATTTGATAACAAAGAATTCATAAAAAATTCTGGCAACCAAACTTTCTCCGTAAATATTGGAAATGTTTCAGCCTCAAAAGATTTATATGTAGATTACGGACGTTATGCAAAAAATGGAAATTTAGAAATAAAAAGTCAATTTACAGACTTTAATGTGGAGACGGGAGAATTTACTCAAGTAATATATATTAATCCTAATTCTTACACTGTCTATGCACCTACTATTAGCGAGTACAATAAAAGCATTGGCCTCACTATAGATAATGGAATACTGCATTACAAAAAAGAAAGTGATGCATACTTTACAAAAGACAACACAAGTGTTGAAGTTTTAAAATTAAATAAGAATCAAAAACTTCCTGATGCAGCGTATAAAAATCCTGTCAACGCGAGAAAAGATGAAAGTGTAATTTTAAATTATGACAAGGGAATTGCATATATTGATTTAAATAAAGGTGCAATAGATACTCCTTATGTAATTAAAGTAACTTCAAAACTTAGACCAGATGCCAACCCACACGATTTAAATCTATTCTCCGAAGCAACATTATATGGCAATGCAATGCATAGCATCTATGATAATTCTTATTATGATGTCTCTTCCAATAATTCACTTCAATATGTAGAGTCAAACGCAGGAGGACTAATCCCAAATGGTAAAGGTACTTTTAAAGAGCACCATGTCTACTACACAAGAATTGACGGAAAAACTCAAGATAATCCAATCACAATAGACTCAAATACCTTCTCTGGTTACAAAGGCGAAGAGTACGTGACTGCAAAAAAAGAATTTGATGGATATAAGTTCGACCATATTGACACAAATTCTTTAAAAGATAATCCAGCCTATAACTCAGATGGAAGTACGACAGTGGGAACATTTGAAGAAAAGAAAAATAAAGAGATAACTTATATCTACTTCAAAGATATAAAAACCCCTGTTGAAGAAAAAGGTAGCTTCACAGAAAAACACATCTACACAGAATATGAAAACGGCTATATCGCAAGATCAACTACTCTTACAAATAAAAAGTTAGTGGGTTATGAAAATGAAAGCTTCGTCACTTCTGCAAAGCCAAATGGAACAGCTGATGCAGTTATGGAAGGCTTCAGATTAGTAAAAGAAGAAATTAAAAAATCACCTGAAATTACTGCAAATATTGACGGATCTGAAGTTACTTTGAACTTTATTCCTAACAAAGATCTTGAAATAATTTATATTTATAGAAAAGATACAAATTTTGAGAAACAAGTCGAAGAAAGAGGAAGCTTTACTGAGAGACATGTTTATGAAGAATACGAAAACGGAGAGCTTATAACAACAACTACTGCAACAAATGATAAAATTTTTGGAAACAGTGACGAAACTTTTACAACTTCTGCAAAGCCAAATGGCACAGAATTAAATATTATGGAAGGCTACACATTAGTTAAAGAAAAAATCGAGAAGTCCCCTGAAATTAAAGAAGACATAAACGGATCTCTAGTAACAACTAATTTCGTCCCTAATAAAGATCTTCTAATCACTTATTACTACAGAAAAGATACGACTCCAGAAAAGCCAATTGAAGAGAAAGGAAGCTTCACTGAGAGACATATATATGAAGAATATCGTGATGGAAAGCTTGTGAATACTTCTGAGATAAAGCTAGATAAAATGGAAGGTAACACTGACGACTTATTTGTCACATCAGCAAAGCCAAATGGCATAGCAGGTGACAAAAAAGAGGGCTTTAGATTAATTCCTGAAAGAATTACAAAATCAAAAGAAATTACAGAAAATATCGATGGAACTGAAGTTGAAGCAAACTTTATAATTGATAAAGATCTTGAAGTGACTTATGTTTACAGAAAAGACACTTATACAGAAAAACCTACTGAGGAAAAAGGAAGTTTTACTGAAAGACACATTTACGAAGAATATTCTGATGGAAAACTCGTGAGCACTTCAGAAATTAAGCTTAAAAAGATAGAAGGTACGAGCGATGATAAGTTCACTACTTCAGCTAAACCTAATGGAACTGAAGAAAATAAAAAAGAAGGATTTAAACTTGTTTCCGATAAAATTACGAAGTCTAGTGAAATCACTGTAAATGTAGACGGATCAGTCGTTGAATATAACTTTATCCCTAACAAAGATCTTGAAGTAACTTATGTTTATAGAAAAGATGTCTTCACAAAAAATCCTAAGAATAATGATAGAGATATAGAAAAACCTGGTAAAGATAAAAAATCTAATAGAGATAAGATTACTAATAGAGATAAAAATTCAGGCGGAGATACAAAAATAACAATAACTCCTAAAACTGAAATTGTACCAGAACCTATTAAGCCGATTGAGCCAATGAAGAATGAAGAAAATAAAAAAGTAGAAGATGACTTTGAATTAATCTTGAGCAAAAGCATTCCAGAAAAATCTGAAAACATCGAAACAATTAAAACTGTAGAAACATCAAAAGAATCTATAAAGGGTTTAAGCCCACTAAAAGTTAAAGAAGATTATTCTAAAGCTCCAAAGACTTATGATGCTGGTGTTCTTTCTTATGTAGGTCTTGGCGGATTTGCTTCTGCCCTACTTGCCTTCTTCGAGTCTTGGAGGAGAAAGAGAAAATAATAAAAATCTGTGGAGGTGACTTTTGAAAAATAAATTTATAAGAATTATAGAAGTATTTTTAATACTTTGCATAATCTTTTCGATTTATAAAATTTCAGATTACCACAAGTTAAATAAATCTTTTAAAGAAGATAATCGTGAATTTCAAAATATAATCAGCACCTCAGAAGATAAATCTTTAAATAATCTAGATAGTGATACTAAAAAACCTGTGGCAAACACATCTATTGAGAGCTCAAATGTGAAAACAAATGATGTGTCGCCACAAGAAAAAATAAAAAAACTTAGTGCAAGGTATAAAAATGTAATTGGCAGAATCATTGTTCCTGGCACGGATATAGATTTTCCCATTGTAAAGGGTCGCGACAATTCTTTTTATCTAAATCACAATTATAAAAATGAGTACCATCCCTTTGGGGCAGTCTTCATGGATGCGAGAAATTCCAAAAACTTTAGCGACTTAAACACTATCCTCTACGGCCACAATGTAAGGAGTGGTCATGTGTTTCACGATTTAGAAAAGTTTAAAGATAGAGACTTTTCTAATGAGCACAGAGAAATAATAATCGATACGCCAGAAGAAAGAATGATCTATGAGATAATTGCAGTCTACACTGCTGGTGAATATGATAATTACAGATCTCCAAATTATTCGGAAGATGAATGGAAAGATTTTATTAGTCGAATAGATAGTAAAAATAAATTAAATAATTCTATTAATTTAGATGGTAAAAATATTTTAACTCTTTCCACTTGTTCAGATGAAGACGATAGACTCGTAATTCACGCCGTAAAAATTTAATTTAAAAGATAGTCTTTTGCACAAAAAAGCTAGCCCATTTAAGAGCTAGCTTTTTTTATATATTTATCTAAAAGGATATGATTATAGTAAGTTAAATTCTTTTAACATGTCTTCTATTTCTGTTCCGCCGATTAGTTTTGCAACTTCTGCAAGTTTATCTAGCGGAATATCAATTCTTGGTCTTTCGCCGTCGTTAAGTGCACTAACTCCTGCCAATAGATATCTTACATCATATCTTGAAGCAAATACTTCTGGAACTCTCTTTTCAACACCAGTTAGTACATATACAGCTTCCATTGCGCATCTTCCAGAATATTCTGTAGTAAATACTGTGTCACGTCCTGGATCATCAAGTGTTTCTACAAATTGACCAAGGAATGCAAAGTTAACTGCGTTCTTAGGAACTACATAAGGTCTATCTCCAAAGCTTCTTGGCATAAATTGTGCAGTTATATATGGCATAAATACTGGAATTGTTGAAGTTTCTTTTACTAGTCTTTCAATTTCTTCTTCAGGAACTCCAATTTGATATAGCCATTCTTTTGCAATTTCTTCACCAGTACATTCTCTCATTGGTTTCTTAATGTAGTCGCCTTCAACATTTGTAAATAGTGAATAAACCCAAACTACAAATTCATCTTCAGGTTGACCAATGTATTGACCTTGTCTATTTATAGTCCAGCTCATTAGCCATTTAGAATCTCTTGCTGTTACAATACCGCCAGTTACAACTTTGCCTGTGTAAGGGCTTCTCATTGTTATCTTTTCTACATAGTCTGCAATTTCTTTACTCTTAACTGTAACTGTTGCAGATTCCCAATTTGTCTTTTCAATATCAGATGTAAATACTTCTGGTTTACCAAATTCAGGAGATTTCTTTGCAATGTTCTTCCAAAGTTTAAAGGCTTCTTCTGTATTGATATTTAAATCAGGTGCCTTGTCGTTAGTACCATAAGCAGATGAGTCTACAATTGAACCTGTCGTAATGAATAATAAATCATTTTCTGTAAGATCAATTGATTTATCTTCTCCAGTTTTTGAATCAACTGCGATTATTTTTTTAGCAACTTTCTTATCGTCAGTTAAGTCAAAGTCAACATCAACAACATTGTAATTATATTCTGTCTTTACTCCCTTTTCTTTTAACCATTTCATTAGTGGCACTACAAGAGATTCATATTGATCGTATCTTGTAAATTGTAGTGCAGATAGATCTGGAAGACCAGATACGTGGTGGATAAATCTATTGATGTATAGTTTTAATTCCAAAACGCTGTGCCAGTTTTCGAAAGCAAACATAGTTCTATAGAATGTCCAAAAGTCACTTTCCAAAAATTCTTCAGAGAAAACTTCTTCAACGCTAACACCTTGTAATTTTCTATCAGGTGTCATTAGTAGTTGGATTATTTCTTTAACTACATCTGGTGAAAGGTTGAATTTTCCGTTGTCATACCTCTTTCCTTGATTTTTTGTAACTCTACATTTACTAAAGTTTGGGTCGTCTAAATTTGTGTAATAATAATCGTCAAGTATTGACATATTTGGGTCTTCTCTTGATGGAACTACACTAAATAAATCCCAAAGTACTTCGAAGTGATGTCCAGTTTCACGTCCGCCTCTTGCTACGTAATTTACTTCAGATAGAAGCATTCCATCTAGTGCGCCACCTGCTATGTCGTCCTTTTCTAAAAATGTAATTTTAGATGGATCCATCTTTGCATCTTTAATCAAAAATCCTGCTGTTGCAAGTCCCGCAATTCCTGTACCTACGATATAGGCTTTCTTATCATCAATTCCTTTTGGCTTTCTTGAGTTTACAAGTCTGTCGTAATCTCCATTGCCAAGTTTTAATCTTTCGTCAAATGTTTTAATTTTCATAATGATTCTCCTTCTTCAATTAATAAAATTATTTAAAAGAAACTTTAAAATCACTTCACTGTACTTATATGATAACCCGGCAATCGATTTTCTAAAATGGTTAATCGACAACTTCTGTTAGAACTTTAACATAGTATCATGAATTGACTACTTTTTAGGCAAAAATAAAAAAATGCACAAATACTAAATTTATGCATTTGATTAAAATATTTAGTTGTTCTTCTTTCTATTTACATCTGTCGTCTCAAGCTTTACTAAAATTAAAACTAAATAGACAAGCCATGTCTTTTTAGAATAACTTGTGTAGCGAGGCTGCCACTCTGTGACAAATTTTTCTTTATAATTTCTAAGCCCTTCAAAGGAATAAAATCTGTCTCCAAATTTATAAATTAAAAAGGCAAGCTTCTCCTGCAAAAAGCTATTTTCATTAACTCCAACATTGTATAGAGGTGCCATGCCAAGATCAAAACTTTTTTTGCCAGCATCTTTAAAATGTAAAAATATATTTATAAATAAAAAATCCATTGTCCCACTGGGCGCCTTGTCTTCGTCAAACCTCATGAGATCCACTGAGACTTCATCTGAATTTTTATTTGGCATAATATTTGCAAAGGCAACTATTTCGCCTTCATCACTTTTAACGACAGCTATCTGAGACTTCTTTAGGTATGTCTCATCAAAAAAACCTAAAGAGAAGCCCTTCTCCTTTCTTCCGTCCAACCATTTGTCTGAAATTATTTTTAATTTTTCCATAAGTTCGCCTGAGAATGGAGGCTCTAATATTTCAAATGTAAAGCCACTCTTTTGAACTTTATTTAGCGCATTTCTAAGAGACTTCTTGCTGCTTCCCGTCAAAGAAAAATCTTCCAAGTTGACACTTGCATTTTCTCCAAATTTCATAAATTCAAAACCAAAGTCGTGAAGTTTTAAAATATAATCCTCCGAAATTTCATAAAACACTGGACTATATCCATAAAGATCGGCTTTCTTAATGAAATTTTCAATAAGTCTTCCGTATGAAGCTGGATCTCCAAAAGGCTCACCCATTACCACAACTTTATCTTTATAAGTTGCAAATTGCAGTGCCGCATTTACTCTTTTTTCTTCGTCCCTTATATAAAACATTTCCTTATCTCCCAAGTACGAAAGACCTGCAGTTGTGTTTGATTGATAAGTTTTAAGTAAATAATCTATTGTAGAAAAGTCAGGGTCCTGTCCTATTTTTTCTTTATTCCCCTCAAGATAAATATTTAAGATGTAGACAAATACAAATAAAATGCCAATAAAAATTAAACTTTTAACTAGAGGTATCTCAAAGGGCAAGAGAATAAAATCATTGATGCTTTTTATTCTTATGAATCTATAATTTCTTGTGAACTCTAATATAGAAATTAATGTGAGAAAAATTATAAAAATAGAAATTTTCGTCACACTCTCATAAGAGTAGACTAACTGCTTCCTATAAAGTTCATCTCTACTTATAATTGCCAAAATCATACAAAAAATAATATATGAAATTGTGTATATGCTAAAATCTGTCACTGAGGCATAAATAAGTCCCAAAAATAAAAAAATTTCAGTCGGATAAAATGCTCTCTTTACCCTGTTATCGATGGCTATTCCAAGATAAATGTAAAGAAAACCAAGTACGACACTTGGAAACTGGTATATGATATTTCCCCTTAAGTGTCCAAACTTGCTAAGCCATTTTATCTCCTCAAGTTCATCTGGTATTGTGACAGATAAAATTAAAAAGAATGCCAAAAGAAATAACATGCCAGCTAGTAAATCACAGCTCATGGACTTTATTAAATTTGAGCCCTTATCGTCTTTTTTTTTATCAAAAAAGTTTGAAGAATTTTTGATGAAGAATATAAGACCTATGAAAAATGGAATTATATAATAAAATAATCTGTATAAAAGTAGCCAAGAAAGTATTAGCTCGCGACTAATTCCAGTAGAAGAAAGTATTGACAATGCAACTAGATCAAATGATCCAAGTCCACCTGGAATCATGGAAACAATGCCCATTAAAATAGAAATTACATACACTCCAAGAAGTCTAAAGAAGTTTATCTCGACACCTAATAGATGCCCTATAAGATAAAAACTACAAAATGCAAGAGACCACTCAAGGACTGATGTCAAAGAAAATTTTAGGGCAAAAGCCAAAGAGAACTTAGGTCCGTCTGAATTTTTAATTTTTGATGCAATAAGCGCAACGAAGTAGTATAAAAGTCCTCCAATTAAAACCACAAAATAGTTTAAAATAATGGCGTCTTTAGTAAGTAGAGCGTGAATTAAAGATACAAGAGATAAAAATGAGCAGCCTGTGAAGTAAAACAAAAATGATTTTACAATCATCTTCATTAGAGGCCCTTTCTCCTTGTCGTCTCCAAAATATTCGGCTCTTAGTCCGATATTTATAATTCCGCCAAATCCTATTAAGTTGTTAAAAGTATTTATGGTAATGCTTCTCTCAATAATATATTTCCTGTCACGCACATCGCCCATCATATCATTAAAGAGAAAATCGTAATTTATCATTGGCGTAATGGCAAGAAGAGAAAAAATCCCTATAACTGCCATTTTAAAAATTCCAATTGACTCCATGATGTTTTTTAGCTCTGATATGGAAATTTCTTTTCTAAGCTTTGAGAGTTCAAATACAATCAAAACGATTATTCCAATAAAGAAAATAGTTTTAATATATTTTAAAGCTTTTTTAAAATTTTCTTTCATAGTCTTCCCCAATTTTATGTCTAATCTATAATTTTAAATAATTTAATAATAATTAAAAATTTCTATTTAATCCCTTAAAAATTTTAATTAATCAGAAAGCTCCTCGCTCTTTCTTAGAGACCTTTCTATATTTCCATCAAATAATTTCCCAACTCTAAATATCATCTCGTCTGGTGAATTTTGCATACCGTCCTGTATCCACTGATCCAACAGACCCACAAGGGCAGCACTATAAAAGTTTACTATTATGGTCTTGTCCCTATCTTTTGCAGAAATATTTTTAATATGGCACTCATTTTCAATATATTTTTTCATTACAGCTTCACAAATTTTATTTAAGTACTCATCAGAATCTTTTTTGTCGATTGATTTATAAATATTTTGTGTCGCCTTTTTGTTATCCAATATAAATGAAACTGCGTGCAACAGACTCTCTTCCCAAGAATAAGTAGCATTGAATTCTTCATCAACTTTTTTTATTTCATCGCTTAAAATTTCTTTTACAAGCATGTATATGTCATCGTAGTGATAGTAAAATGTATTTCTATTTATCTCACATCTTTCTGCAAGCTCTGCTATCGTGATATTTTTTAAACTTTTTTTATCAGCTAACTTTAAAAATTCACGCTTGATTAAATTTTTTGTATACTGTTTTGCCACAAAAACACCTCCCCACACTACTTTTATTTTACCCAAATGAAAATATTTATGTATTTATACCCTAAAAATAAAATATTGAAATTTTAGCACAAAAAAATTCCCCAACTGTGTGAGGAATCAGACTGAAGATAAAATAACAAAGCTCTAAAAAAATATTATCCTATGGAAGAAATTGTAGAAAATTCAACTTGAAGCAAACGCATAAAAATCGCACTGTTTGAGCACAAGCGAGTTTGCGATTTTCAGATCTCTCAAAGTATGAATCTTTCCAATTTCTGTAATGAGATAAGATTTTTTGAGCTTTGTTAAAAGTCTCATTCCCCAACTGTGTGAGGAATTTAAAATTAAAAAATAAATTTAAATAGCATAGAAAATAATATTAAGCCAATTACGAGAACTCCAAAAACTATGGCAACATCTTTTGTCGATAGATTGGAATCGTCTTTAAAGGAATTTGACTCTATAATCTTTTTGTCATCTTCTTCATACTTATTTGTTTTACTCATCTTTATCCTTCTCCCCCAAAGATTTTCTAAGTTCTTCAAGAGCTATTATGCTCTTGTCGTCTAAGAAGCCGACTCTTTCTTCTTTTAATTTTTTTGCAACCTTTTGTGTCTTCATCTTTGAATTAAAAACTTCTGCCTCAAGTTCTCTTGCAGAAATTCGGGTGCCACCTCGCGAGAGTATTATTTGCTGTTCAATATTGTCACTTGTCGCAACTCTTACACTAGTTAGTCTCCCAATTAGGTCAAGCTGCCTTTCGATGTAGTGATCGGCAGTTTCAAACTCCCTCGTGTAGACAATCTTTATTCCCTTTCTGTGATAGACTTTCCCGCCAGATTTTTTAACTAGATAGGCGTCAAAGACTAAAATTATTTCCTCTTTTGTTACGTGAGAAAACTCAACCATAATATTTATAAGTTCATTTCTCGCATCTTCAAGTGATACATTTTTTAATTTTATTAAATTGTCCCATGAATTTATAATATTATACCCATCGACGAAGAGATAGCTCTTGCCTCGTCTGTAGGGATTTCTGTTGTATTTCATTATCTCACAATCTCATACATAATTATTGCAGCAGCAACAGATGCATTTAGAGAGTCAAAATCTGAAAAGTTTGGAATAGTTATAATCCTATCTGCATTCTTAAGTAAATTTTTAGAAACTCCCTTGCCTTCGTTTCCAATAATTACTCCAAGCTTTCCGCTTAAATCAGTATCTCTTATGTCTTCTCCTTCTAAATCTGTTGCATAGATCCAAAATCCAACTTCTTTTAATTTTTCAATTGCCTGCGAAAGATTACCTACTTTGCACACGTCGATGTCATAAATTGCTCCAGCAGAAGATTTTACAACAGTGTCATTTACCGTTGCAGCCCTTCTATTTGGAAAAATTATTGCATCAACTCCAAAAAAGTTTGCACTACGAGCTATTGCCCCAAAGTTGTGTGGATCTTCGATTTTATCCAAAATAAATACTTTTGCATCTTCTTTGTTTTGAAGTTTTTTGCACAAATCTTCTATCTCAATATATTCAAAATTGCTCACAAGGGCAACAACTGCCTGGTGATTATTTGTGCCAGCAAGCTCTTCTAATTTTTCGTTATCTGCATTTACTGTTGGAACTTTTCTATCGCGCGCCATTCCAAGGATTTTTTTAATGGAACCTGTAGCATTTTTCCCAACATAAATTTTTTCTACTTCTTCTCTCTTTAGGGCCTCCATTACAGGGCCCCTGCCATATATATATTTCATTAGACTTCCTTATAAATTTTCAAATTTTTCTCGAATTTCTGCTGCTTTTCCACAAGTCATCTTGCCTTCTGGGCATGGTCCATAGACACAGCCTGGTCCACAGTCTTTAAAAAGTGTAGGCGCAACTTCTCGCACTTGTCTTAGCATTTCTGTTGCAAGTTCTCTTATCTCCCACTGTGCCCTTTCGCAGCATCTTACTGTGAAGAAATGTTGAAGAGTTCTGACATTCATTGTAACGACAATTTTTGTCTCGCAAGCATTTGGAAATACATATCTTGCATCTTCAATACATTGTTTTTCCACAGAGCGTCTTGCTTTTTTCTCGTCCATTCCCTCTTCTATTAATTTTCTAGATTTTTCTGTTACTAGAATTTCAACAAGCTCGTTATAAGCTTCTTGATCTCTATTCATTGCATCTATAAAAATCTTCTTTGCCTCTTCGTTTTCTTCGATTTGAGGTGGAATGATGTATTCAAAGTGATCGAGTTTAACATATCTTTGAGATTGTTGGGAGTATGATGCAATTCTGTGTCTAACTAACTGATGTGTCAAAGTTCTTGAAACACCTTCTATTGCAAAAGTAAAGCTAACATGTTCAAGTGGTGATAAGTGAGAGAAGCTCATCAATTTTTCTAAAAACTTTTCTGCACTTTCATCAGTCATATCTTCTGAGATTTCTTCTACGCCCACTCTTGAGTAGCAAAGCTTAGCTGAAGCGACAATAGTCTTCTCAGGATCCATTGTGTGGGAAATAATTTTTACTTTCATTTCATCATCTCCTTAAAAATCTCTCTAATTCTTTCATAATCTTTTAACAAATATAAGTAACCAAACAGAGCCTCCATACCCGTTGCAAATCTATAGTCTATTGGATCTGCATTTTTGGGAACGGTGTGAGACTTGGCGTTTCTGCCCCTCTTAAAAATTCGAATCTCTTCTTCTGTTAAAATAGGCTCTACTTTTTCAAATAGATGTCTTTGGGATTTTGCTCTTACAAATTTTACGCTCTCTCTGTGAAGCTTGTTTGGATTTTTTCTAGCATCGAGAGTCCATGACCTTACGAGAATTTCAAAACATGCATCCCCAATATATGCAAGTGCAAGGGGAGATAACTGCAAAATTTCTTGTTTCGTAAAATCTTTTACCTCTAAAAATTTTAAATTCTCTTCCAAGTTGTACCACTTCTTGTATCTTTAATTTCGATACCCATATCTTTAAGCTCGTCTCTTATTTCATCGGCTCTTGCAAAGTCTTTATCCTTACGAGCTTTATTTCGCTCTTCAATTAATCTTTCTACTTCTTCAGAAATTTCGCCCTGTTCTTCTTCCATAATTCCCAAAACTTTTGTGAGTTTTTTAAGAAGTTCAAGAGTTTTTTCTAACATTTCTTTAGAATTATTTTCGTCTAAGTTAAGATTTATATCTTTAACTAAGTCAAAAATTGCAGTTATTGCATCAGCTGTATTTAAGTCATCATCCATTGCGTTTTCAAATTTTTCAATATGAGCGTCAAATGATTTAAATAACTTTTCTTCGTCATCAGTCATTTTTTCTACAGTTGATTTTTCTATTGCATCTTCTAATTTATATTTTGCATTGTAGAGTCTCTCGCGTGAGTTTTTAGTTTGATCCATTACCTCTCTTGAGAAGTTAATTGGTGAGCGATATTGTGTTGTCAAAAGGAAAAATCTAAGGATTTCAAGATCATATTCTTGCGAGATTTCTCTAACAGTAAAGAAGTTGCCCTTTGATTTACTCATCTTTTCGTTGTCAACAGTAATCATCCCGTTGTGAAGCCAATAGTTGGCAAAAGGAACACCGTTACAAGTTTCAGACTGAGCAATTTCATTTTCGTGGTGAGGGAATTGCAAGTCCTCTCCACCTGTGTGAATGTCTATGGTATCTCCCAAAAGGGTCTTTGCCATTACAGAACATTCAATGTGCCAACCTGGACGACCTTCACCCCAAGGTGCTTCCCAGAACGGCTCGCCTTCTTTTTTATTTTTCCAAAGGGCAAAATCTTGCGGATTTTTCTTGTTGTCGTTTATATCAACTCTGTGTCCAGAAATCAAATCTTCTAAATTCTTTTTGGATAGTTTTCCATAATCCTTTGCGTGAGTTATATCAAAATAAACATCTCCATCTACTACATAAGCTGCACCCTTATCTATTAAAGTAGAAATAAAGTCAATCATCTCGTCGATAAGTTCAGTAGCTCTTGGATTAATAGTTTCGTAGTCGTATAGATGAAGTCCATTTGCATCTTTTTTAAATTCTTTTATATATCTATCTGCAATGTCTCTTACAGTTACGCCCTCGTCATTTGCTTTATTTATCATCTTGTCGTCAATATCTGTGAAGTTTACCACAAATTTAACGTCATAACCCTTGTAAAGGAAATATCTTCTAAGTGTATCAAAAACAACTAGAGGTCTTGCATTGCCGACGTGGATGAAGTTATAGACTGTAGGTCCACAGTTATAAATAGTGACTACACCCTCTTTAATTGGTTTAAACTCTTCTTTTTTTCTCGTTAGAGTATTGTAAACTTTCATTAATACCTCCATAAAAAAACGTCTCTAAAGAGACGAATTATTTAAAAATATTTTCAAAAAAAGAATCATAATAATCGAGACCAATAAAAGCTTTCTCGTCGATTAGTTTATATATTTCTTCTACAGTTGCAAGTCTTACATCCATTACTTCTTCTTCCTGCAACGTAATTTCTTCTAATGAAATATTTTTTCTAACTAAAAAAATGTGAAATATAGTATTTCTTTCAGTAATTATTCTTTTTAACTTTAAATCAGAAATAGAAATGTCGATGCCAAGCTCCTCTTTGAATTCACGCACCATGCCTTCTTTAGAGCTTTCACCGCTTATTACAGAACCTCCCGCTGAGCAGTACCACATGCCAGCAAAAGATTTTTTGTTAAGAGATCTCCTTTGGATAATAAATTTTCCGTCGTCGCGAAGAATCCATCCCTCAACTATTAGATGGTACTCCCCCGCCTTCAAAGGCTCTCCTCTTCTTATTACTTTAGTTTTCCATTTACCTTTTCTATTATAAACATCCCAATATTCCACATCTAATCTCCTTACGCTCTATTTTACACTATTTGATTCTTAATTTAAAGGAGTTCTTTATTACAATAAAGATTGTAAAATTTAATTTAAAAAAGTTGCCACAGATTTTTCCATGGCAACTATAAATTTATTTTCTATTTTTAAGTGAAGCTTTAATAAATCCATTGAATAGTGGATGAACTTTTGTTGGACGTGATTTAAATTCTGGGTGGAACTGACAAGCGATAAAGAAAGGATGATCTTTAAGCTCAATTATTTCAACTAAGTCGTTGTCTTCGTTAATTCCAGAAAATTCGATTCCAGCAGATCTTATTTGTCCTCTGTAGCTGTTGTTAAACTCGTATCTATGTCTGTGTCTTTCTAAAACTTTGTCTTCTCCATAAAGCTTGTGAGCAAGTGAATCTTTTTCAAGAGAGCATTCATAGTCTCCAAGTCTTAATGTTCCGCCAAGATTTTTTATATCTTTTTGGTTTTCAAGTAGGTCGATTATTGGATTATTTGTGTCTGGATCAATCTCTGTTGAGTTTGCGTCTCTAAGTCCCAATTTATTTCTTGCAATGTCAATTAGTGCAATTTGCATTCCGTAGCAAATGCCAAAGTAAGGAATATTATTTTCGCGAGCGAACTTGCTTGATAAAATCATTCCTTCAGTTCCACGTGATCCAAATCCACCAGGAACTATAATTCCGTCAAGTCCCTTTAAGACATTTGTATCTTTTTCAACTTCTTCTGCATCAATCCATCTTAGGTTTAGTTTTGCACCATTTTCACATCCTGCATCTTGAAGTGCTTGATAAACTGAAAGATATGCATCGTGAAGCTCTACGTATTTTCCAACTAGACCAATTGTAACTTCTTTATCTAGGTCTTTAAATCTTTCAACCATCTTCTTCCACTTGTGGTCTGATTGTGGCTGATTAGTTAGGTCTAGTTCTTTAAGTATATAGTCATCTAGTCCTTGTTCGTGGAAAACTAGAGGCACTTCGTATATTAAATCGACGTTTTTAGATTGTACTATCGCCTCAACTGGCACGTCGCAGAAAAGTGAAATTTTTTCTTTTAAGTCCTGTGTAACTATTCCGTTTGATCTTATGATTATTACATCAGTTTTGATTCCATTACTCATAAGCTCTTTAAAGGAGTGCTGAGTTGGTTTTGTCTTTAGCTCGTCGCTTCCTGGAATATTTGGAACAAGAACTGTGTGAACAAATAATACATCTTCTTTTTTGTTTTCTGAGTGAATTTGTCTTATTGCTTCTAAAAATGGAAGTGATTCAATATCGCCGACAGTTCCGCCAATTTCTGTTATTACTACATCGGCACCAGATTCTTTAGCCGCTTTATATACTGCATTTTTTATTTCGTTTGTTATGTGTGGGATTACTTGTACAGTTGCTCCGTTATAATCTCCACGTCTTTCTTTAGCGATTACTTTTGAATAAACTTTTCCTGTTGTTATTGATGCTCTCTTTGTAAGTTCTTCGTCGATAAATCTTTCGTAGTGTCCAAGGTCAAGGTCAGTCTCTGCTCCATCCTTTGTCACAAAAACTTCTCCGTGTTGGTAGGGACTCATTGTGCCTGGGTCAACATTAAGGTATGGGTCAAACTTTTGCATGAAGACGCTTAGGCCTCTTTCTTTTAAAAGTCTACCTATACTTGCTGCTGAAATTCCCTTTCCAATTCCTGAAACTACGCCACCTGTTACAAAAATGAATTTAGTCATAATTCCTCCAAAATTAATTAAAACTTTACCTATACTTATACAATTAAAAATTTAACTTGTCTAAAAATTTTTGACAAAAACAAAAAAGGCAATTTATAAAAAATTGCCTTATGAAAACTTCTTCGGTTTTCTTTTATTTTATTGCAAAGTTCATTTCTTGTCAATATTTTAAAGAGTTTAATTTGGTATATCCTTTTTTAATTTTATATAAACTTTAAAATAATCTCCGTCAATATCAATGGAAACCTCGCCGCCAATAATATTTACAAGGTCTCTAACAATATGTAGACCAAGGCCCGATCCCTTTGCGTGACGAGACGCATCTCCCTTTACAAGTTCTTCAAAAAGTTCTTCTGCAGAAATATTTAATTCATATTCTGACAAATTCTTAAGAAGAAAGTTAACCTCGCCGTCCACTTCAATTAAACTTGCATAGACTCTTGTCGACTCCTTAGAATATTTGCAAATATTTGAAAATAAATTTTCTAAAATTCTAACCATTAGGTTTACATCGGTATAAACTAAAATATCTTCTGCATTGGATTCATATACAAAGTCTAGATCATGCTTTTTAAATAGATAGTCATACTGTCCATAGACCTGATTGATTAGCTCGTTCATTTCAATTAGAGATTTTTCCACTGCAATATTTTTTGAACTTGCCTTTGATGCAAATATTAAATCAGAAATTAAAGTCTTAAGCCTCTTTGAGTTTCTGTTTAAAACTTCGATAAAGTGAACTGCCTCATCATCTAGCTCGCTCTTTTTTGAAAGCAAATCGGCATAATTAATAATTGATGTGAGGGGAGTCTTTAAGTCGTGAGAAATATTCGTTATTAAGTCTACTTTTAATCTCTCGTTTTTTAAATTTTCCTCAACTCTTTTTCTATCTATGCTCTTATAATCTTCCATGAGCTTTGCGACTTTTCTTAGATAATTATTTTCAAAAGCTTCTGGGATGTGAAAATTATATCCGTGCAAAATCGAATTTACAACTTCAAAAGTTAAAGTGTCCTGCACATAGTGAAGTTCAAGAGCGAGGAAGGCCCTAAACACAATAAAGATTAAAATTGTAAGAACTCTTATCTCATCTTGCATATATGAAAAATAAATTACAATTCCAAGTGCAATGAGTAAATTAATAGTTCCCATGACACTAAAATTTTTAAACTCCCTGTGTTTGAATAGATTGTAAGTTAAAATCGTTGAGATAAATGTATTTTTATAAATTTTTATTGTCGAAACTACAAAAGTTATTATTACTGAATATAGAAAGGGCTGCCTTGCGTTTAAAAATTCAAAAATTATGATTGAAGTCACCAAAATATTTTCAACGAAGACATCTTTTGTCAAAAAATCAAAAAAAGTTTTTGCCTCATCTGATAAAAAATTAGAATCCATTACTTGTCCTCAATTTTATAGCCCATGCCATAGACAGATTTTATTAAATCAGGTTTTCTTGGGTTTATCTCAACTTTGTCCCTTAAGTGAGAGATGTGAACAGAGATAATTTTTCTAACATCAATGGCCTCTTCTTCCCAAATTAGCTCATAAATTTCATTTGATGGATAAACTCTTCCTGGATTTTTTGAAAGGAGTACTAAGATTTTATATTCGTAGGGAGTGAGGTTTACTTTTTCTCCCTCAATCATTACTTCTTTAGAATTATCATCAATTACAATTCGTCCAACCTTAATTATTCCATCTTTTTCTTCGCAAGATCCAAAAGAAACATAGCGCCTTATTAGAGAGTTTACCCTTGCGACGAGTTCAACTGTGTTAAAAGGTTTAGTTATATAATCGTCTGCTCCCAAATTTAGTCCGATGATTTTATCTTGAAGTTCTGATTTTGCTGACAAGATAATTATCGGAATATTTGTAAATTCGCGAAGCTTCATTATAAGAGTAATGCCATCAATTCCTGGCATCATGATGTCGACAAGTGCAAGGTGTATCTCATTCTTTTTTATTATATCGAGGGCTTCTTTTCCTCCATAAGCAGCAAAGACATTGTATCCTTCCGCTTTTAAATAGATTTCTATGGCATCTACAATATCCTTTTCGTCATCACAGACTAATATATTGTATTTCATCCACACTCCTCCTTATTTTTTTATTTAACTCAAACTACTTTTCGTTGTTCATTTTTTACTTATAATATATAATATCATAGAGGTGTCCAATGAATTCACTAAAAAATTTTATAAATAAGTCCAAAGATAAACCTAGTTTTATCTTTTTTGACAAGCTCCTCTATAGACTCACAACTCACGACACCATAGCTTATGGTGCAAGCATGACTTACTTTTTTGTATTGTCTATGTTCCCATTTTTAATTGCGCTAATTAACGCAGTTAACTTTTCGGGACTATTTAATGCTGAGCTAGTAAGTTTGATGGAATATTTGCCAAAAGATGTATATGACATAGTAATAGATTTTTTATCTGAAATATCTGAGTCTTCTTCAGGAAGCTTCTTTACTATTTCTGTGTTTCTAGGACTTTTTTCTGCATCAACTGCAATTTATAAACTTATTAAAATCATAAATAACGCCTATGGATTTAAAGAGACTAGAAATTATCTTACTCTAAGACTTACTGGACTAGTCTTTACAATCGCACTGATTGTCATGTTAATACTTCTATCAGTAGGTCAGGTCTTTGGAGAAATTATTGTAAAGACACTTAGTATTTACATTGACTCTCAAAATTTCTCCCTCATGAGATTCTACAATCTAACGAAGACTGCATTTCCTTTTGCATACATGATTGTAATTTTTATGCTTCTGTATAAATATTCACCATCGGCAACTAATAGAGACTTAGTTACATTTAAGTCAGTCTTTCCAGGTGCAATCTTTTCATCAGTTATGCTAATCGTTGCAACTTTTGGATTTGCATTCTATGTAAATAACTTCGGCTCATACAATGTAACTTATGGATCCCTTGGAGGTATTATAGTGTTTCTTATCTGGCTATTTTTAACTTCTACAATTATTATTATCGGAGCAGAAATAAATGCCACACTATACTCAATGAAGCACTTCCCAAGCCTAAATTCTTGGCCAAGGCACGATTCAATAGCAAAAGATTTTGTCAATTAGGCGATTTCTGTAGCTGTCACAATGGCAGCTACTTTTTTTATGCCATTTTCCCTTGCAACTTTAACAAGCTCACTAATCGTTGTGCCCGTCGTTATTACATCATCTGTTATTAAAATATTTTCTGAATAATTTTTGAGGGCGAAGGAATTTTCTAAATTTTTCTTCCTCTCACTTTCACCTAGACCCACTTGAAAGGGCGTCTCTTTAATTTTTTCAAAAACTTCAACATATTCTAAATCGAGCTCTCTTCCAATATATTTTGCCAAAAGCCTAGCTTGATTGTAGCCCCTCTTGTCTTCTCTTTTTTTAGTCATTGGAACAGATGTGATTACATAATCATCTAAATTATATTTTAAAAGTTTCTCTATCATAATATCTCCCAAGATTTCTTCATAGCTAAGTTTATTGTTAAACTTAAATCTCAAGAGTATCTTCTTCAAGAGTCCGGAATATGTGGCACCAATTTCTAAAAATTCTATTCCATCAATTGGATATGAAAATGCAGGATTTTTATTTATAAATTCCATACAGTCATCGCATATTAATTTATCATAAATTTTCTTTTCACAATTTATGCAATAATTATATTTTTTCATCTCTCGCCTTCACTAATTTATCTGCAAGCTTTGAATATCTCTTGCGCGTCTTGTTATTTTCTATCATTTTGTATAAATAATCATAAATCCCCACCAAAACTACAACTTTTGATGCTCTCGTTATGGCTGTATAAATTAAATTTCTTGTAAGTAGAATTGGCGGCGCAAAATAAATTGGGATTATCACAATTGGAAATTCACTGCCCTGAGACTTGTGAATTGTCATGGCATAAGATAAGCTTAGCTCCTCTAAGCTGTCCCTGTCATATTTTACTTTTCTAAATCCGTCAAATGTTACTTCAAGCTCTTTATTTTCCTTATCAATTTTAGAAATATAGCCCATGTCTCCGTTAAAGACTCCCTTGTTGATGTCGGAATAAAAATCATTTTCGACTTTTCCTTCGAGTTCATAATTATTTTTGGTCTGCATAACTCTGTCGCCAAGTTTAAACTTTGTGCCCATAATTTCTATATACTCTTCGGATTTATTTAGATGTTCCTGCAAAACCTTATTTAAATTAATCGTCCCAACATTTCCCTTTTTCATTGGAGTTAGGACTTGTATGTCTGATGGCTCCACATTAAAATAATTTGGAAGCCTTGTCGTTATTAAATCCTTAATAGTTTCAACGCCCTTCATCTCACCATTTTCGTGAATCATAAAGAAGTCGCCTCGGTTTAAAACTGGCACTTCACCCTTATTTATTAAGTGGGCATTTTTTACTATCATGGAATCGCGAGACTGTCTAAAGATTTCTTCAAGGTTTACGTAATGAAATACTTCTGATTTTAAAATATCTGATAAGACATTGCCCGCTCCAACAGATGGAAGCTGATCTTTGTCGCCAACTAATATGAGTCTTGTTGGACTATTTATCGCCTTTAAAAGAGTCTGCATTAGGAGAATATCGACCATACTCATCTCATCAACAATTAACACATCACAATCAAGCTCTTCAATATTGGAAAACTCAAGTCCATCTCCTGCAGAAATTTCAAGAAGTTTGTGAATCGTAAAGGCGTCTCTTCCAGTCTGCTCCTTCATTCTCTTTGCAGCTCTTCCCGTAGGTGCTGCGAGCTTTATTTTTTTATCGAGAGACTCAAAAATATCTATTATAACTTTAAGCGTTGTGGTTTTCCCAGTTCCCGGACCGCCAGTAATTATAAATACTCCCTTTTCGATTGATTCTTTCACTGCATTTTTTTGTGTGTTTGAAAGTTTAATTTTTCGAAATTCTTCTATCTCTTCAATTTTTTTATCTATGTCGATGTCTTCATCAAAGGAAATGTTTAGTTCATTTAACTTGCCTGCAACAAAGTTTTCTGCTTGCAGATATCTTGTAAAGTAGCAGTTATACTCTTCTCCAACTTTTTCCACGATGAAGTTTTCTTCAAAAGAAAGAGTCTTTGCAACTTCTTCTATACTTTCAAATTTTACATTTAAAATTTTTTCTGTCTTTTTGATTAGCTCTTCAATTGGAAGATAGGAGTGTCCATCGCCTGAAGCCATTAAAAGCACATACTTAAGACCTGCAACTTTTCTAAATTCTGAGTCTTTATCAATTCCCATGGATTTTGCAATGGCATCGCAAGATTTAAACCCCATTCCACGAATTCTTCCGATTAGTTCATAAGGATTTTTTTGGACAACTGATATGGAGTCGTCGCCATATTCTTTATAAATTTTAATTATTGTATTTGATGGAATGTTGTACTTTGAAAAATATAAAAATACTTTTCGCATTGCGTACTGCTTGTCTAGAGCTTCCTTTATTTCTTTATATTTTTTTCTGCCAATTCCCCTTATTGAAAGGAGCTTCTCAGGATTATTTTCAATTACATTTAAGGTCTCTTCCTTAAACTCTTCGACAATTCTTTTTGCCATCTTCTCACCTATGTGAGGAATCATAGATGATGAGAGATAATTTACTATTCCCTTTTCTGTTTCAGGCAGGTTTTCTTTATACTCTTCGAATTTAAATTGTTCGCCGTATCGTGAGTGGTATGTAAAGTCGCCAAGAAATTCGTAACTTGAATTCTCGTTAAAAAAACTTGTGTATCCGACTACAACTATTTCGCCGTCTTCTTCAGTTTCAATTTTTGCAACGGTATATCCGTTTTCGTCATTTTTAAAAATTATTTTTTCCACGTGTCCGAATACGCTTATCAATTTAAACACCTCCTCATTATTGTATCAGTTTTTTATGTATATATACAGAAAAATCCGCCCACTAGGGACGGATCAAACATTTTATTAATTTTCTCATTAAATCTTTCGATTAAATTCCAGATACATCTTCTCCAGCTGCTCTTCTTCTTTCCACGTCTTCGTCATGTTCTTTTGTAACTTTTTGAACGATTTCTTGTGGAATGTCGATTGAAATTTTTTCAACTTCGCCAAGCTCAACTGGTCCACCAATCATATATTTTCTTCCATCTTCAAGATCATATACAAGAACTTCTAGTTCTCCGCCTGGTTGTTTTACAACGATTTTATAATCTTCATCAAGATTATTTATATCTGGATTTATTGTGTTTACAAGAGCTGCTGTTCCTGAACCACAAGAAGATTCTCTAACAAGAGTTTCTGTCTTTGGTACATAAACATATGGAATTATTTCACTCTTATCTTTATTATAAAATACTACTCCATAGGCATCTGTTTCGTGACCTGCTTTTATTGCTTTTATTGCTCTAATAGCAAAGTCTTCGTCTTCTTCTCTGTCGTCGATTATAACATGAGAAATTCCTGGAAGATGAACGAGCTTATAATTTCCACCTTCAAGTTCAACATCTTCAATGCTTTCTGGCTCTTCCATTGCAACATAAGCAGTTTGTTTTTTTACATCGGCAACTACATCAGTTACGCCTTCTTTACCACTTACATAAACTTCAATGTCAACTGGTCCTTCTACATCGTAAAAAGAAGCTGAATAAAGTCCATAAGCACGTGTTGCATTTGCGCAGAACTCTCCACCCATCATATCCATACGAAGAGGTGCCCCTTCATAGGCAGGAGAAATAAAGCCAACTTGCTCAACAGTTTCATCGATTTGTTCTCTTATGCAATCTGTGTAAGCTTTTCTATATCCAGGATAAACAGGCCAAACAACAAATCCTGTAATGTTACCTGCAGGATTTGCTCTAAAATAATTAAAACTTTTCTTCATAATCAATCCTTCTTCTAATAATAAAATTGTCTCGCTATAATATAACTACCCAATAATAAAATTATTGATACATTTATTGTAATAGATTATAAATACTTTTTCAAAGCTTCAACTTTGTCTGTCTTCTCCCATGGAAGATCTAAATCATTTCTTCCGAAATGTCCGTATGATGCAACTTGTCTATAAATAGGTCTTAGAAGATCAAGATCTCTAATTATTGCAGCAGGTCTTGCATCAAAGTTTTCGTTAACTATCTCTTCAATTTTTTCATCTGATAATTTTCCTGTGCCAAATGTATCTACATAAATAGAAGTTGGTTTTGCAACTCCTATGGCATAGGCAAGTCCAATTTCAACTTTGTCACATATTCCAGCAGCAACAAGATTCTTTGCAATGTATCTTGCATAATAAGTTGCAGATCTATCTACCTTAGTTGGATCTTTTCCTGAGAATGCTCCACCGCCGTGACGAGCGAATCCACCGTATGTGTCTACGATTATTTTTCTTCCAGTAAGTCCAGCATCAGCCATTGGTCCTCCAAGTACAAATCTTCCTGTTGGGTTGATGTAGTACTCAGTTTCCTCGTCAATTAAATCTTTTGGAATAACTTCTTCAATTACTTCTCTTTTGATGTCTTCACGAATTTTTTCTATGTCAACATCTGGAGAGTGTTGAGATGAAACTATTACGTTTTTAACTTTAACTGGCTTATCATCTTCATAAAGAACAGTAACTTGTGATTTGCCATCTGGTCTTAGATAGTCAAGAGTTCCATCTTTTCTAACTTCAGTAAGTCTCTTTGATAATTTGTGTGCAAGAGAAATTGGAAGAGGCATGTACTCTTCTGTTTCATTTGTCGCATATCCAAACATGATACCTTGGTCACCAGCTCCAAATGAGTCTAAGAAATCTACTCCTTCTTCTTTAAATCTATCTACACCCATTGCAATATCTTTTGATTGTTCTTTTATTGAAGATACAACTGCGCAAGTTTTGCCATCAAAACCATACTTTGCTCTATTGTATCCAATATCATCTAGAACTTTTCTTGTAATTTTTTCTACATCAACATAAGCCTCTGTACTTATTTCACCAGTAACAAAAATAATTCCTGTTGAAGCAAGTGTTTCGCAAGCTACCCTTGCGTCTTTGTCATTTTTTATTATCTCATCTAGAATCGCATCAGAAATTTGGTCGCAGACTTTATCTGGATGCCCTTCTGTTACAGATTCAGAACTAAATTGCCATCTTTTCATTTTATCCTCCTTAATTTCACCTAATAAAAAAACCTCACTAAGGTGAGGAAAATAAAAAATATTAACCTCATCTTTCAGACATGCGTCTGTGGGATTTGGCACCAAAAAAGGTTGCCGGGTTTCATCGTGCCCATTCACTCCACCACTCTTAATAAGGTTTACTCATTAAATTGTCTTTAATTATAACACACAAACTTACTTAGTACAATAAATTAAAGTAATTCATTAAACTTATTCCAATTGGAAATGTAAGTATGCTAAGAGCAAAGGAAAATGTAATTACTTTTGATGCCAACTGATAGTCTGAGTCCATTTGTTTTGTAAACACAAAACAGTTTACTGCGCATGGAGTTGCCCAAAATACATAAGCTATTCCAAGCTCCATATTGCTAAATCCAAGAAGAATTCCAATAGGAACCATTACAAGTGGAGACAAAACTGTCTTTATAAGTGCAGATGTCAAAATAGCTCTTGAATCTTTTGATGCTCCTTCGAATTTTAAACTTGCTCCGATTAAAATTAGAGAAAGAGGTGTAGATAATTTTGAAATCATCTCAATTGATCTTTCTATTCCAGAATAAACTGGAATGTTTAAAAAGTTAAATAAACTTCCCAAAATTATTCCAATTATCATAGGATTTTTTATTATTTTTATCAATATGTCGACAATATTAATTCTTTTATTTTCACTTTCGCCATAATAAGTAAGCACTACTATGGCAACAATATTATATAGAGTAAGTCCAAAAGCAACTATTACAATTATGTGCTCAAGGGACTGAGTGCCATTATAAATCATATCTAAAATTGGAAATCCTACGTAAACAAAATTAGATCTATAGGAGCAGTGAATGAATGCAGATAATTTTTTGTTGTCATCTTTTATAATTAGCTTTCCTATTATCCAAGAGATAACTGTTACAATTATTACTCCGCTTAAAATATAAATTACATATTTAGGATGCAGCGACTTTATGTCTGCGTTCTTTATATCGTAGAACAATTTAAAAGGAAGAGCTATATAAAATACGAGCCAAGTGCCCTTGTCAACAAAGTTTGAGTCAATATATCCTCTTTCTTTTGCTATGTATCCAATTGCCAGCACAAAAAATATGGGAAAAACTATATTAAATCCCAAAAATAAACTTTCCATCTAATCCCTCCTCTTTCATTATATTTCATAAAATTACTCTTGTCGAGGGAGGTGTTTTCAAATAGAATAGATGATAGAAAGCAAAATATATTATTATATTAATAATTAATTAGGAGGAAACATGAAAAAATTTGTAGCAGTTTTAACTACATCGCTAGTTCTTCTTTCTGGCACATCTGTATTTGCTGGAGCGAAAGTTTCAAATCAAGATCTTATCTTCGATGGAGTTAAACAAGAAATTAAAGGTTATAACATTGGAGATAACAATTACTTTAAACTAAGAGACATTGCAGCACTACTTGACGGAACAAAGGCTGAGTTTGGCGTAGACTATGACGAAGAAAGACGCGCTGTAAAAATTGAAAGAGGCGGAGATTATACTAAAAAAGAAGACGACTTAAAGCTACTTTCTGATTCACTAACTGATCCAATTAAATCTAATCACAGAGTGCTCGTTGATGACTACGAAGTGAACTTCACATCATATACAATTGATGGTTACAATTATTTTAAATTAAGAGAGCTTGGAAGAGTAATTGGTTTTTATGTAGACTTTGACGAAGACAGCGGAAGTGTTATACTAAAATCCGAAAAGCTTGATCCAAAACCTATTGTGAATAATCAAATAACTCTTCAAATCACAAGTTATGCAACAAGCTACAATGACACACACTATAAAACATCTGAAAAGCCAACTCTTACTATAGATGACTTTTTCAAAAATATTAATTCAAATGTGCTTGGAGCAACAAATGGACAGGCATCTGCTAAACAAGAATATATTAAAGCAGATGGTGTAGTACTTGTAACTCCAAACATTCCAAAATATGTTGGAAAGTTTAGCTACACTCCAAAAATTAGAATCACTCAAGGCGAAAATGTAAAAGTAATAGATTACGATGGAGAAATTGACATTTCAAAGGTTTTATCTGATAATGGATTTGAACCAAATAATAAATTTGAAATCTCACTTGGATCATTAAATACTGACAACAGTTTTAATAATTATTCAAGTTTCGTTTATAATTAAAATTGGTTTTAAATACCCCTATACGGGTAATTATAATGATAGGAGGTGTTAAGATGGAAGTTAAAAAAGACATGCTTATAGGCGAGATACTTTCAAAAAAACCTGAATCAATTGGAACACTAATGAGTTTTGGAATGGGATGCATTATGTGCCCATCTTCTCAAATGGAATCACTTGAAGAAGCTGCAATGGTGCACGGAATCGACCCAGACGCTCTAATCACTGCACTAAACAGTGACAACAAGGAAAGTTCTGAAGCATAATAGATAAAGGGAAGTTAGTGCTTCCCTTTTTTTACATATGAAAAAATTTACATTCATAAATATAAAACCAACCCAAGGAGTGTTTTAATGAAAAAATATAAAAACTTAGTTATCGCAAGTGTCCTATCTGCCACTTTGATAAACCCAGCTCTTGCAGCTGCAAAAACTAATAATGCTACAGATAATGCCGAAGTCCAAACTATTTCTGAAGAAAGTGTAAAGGGAGAACTTCAAAATATTAAAAAGACTTTTAACATATCCAATGACTATGAATTTTTTAATATTTCCCGCACACCTGTCGACAATATTACAGAAAATAAATTTTTAAAAGATCTCACTAAAAAAGCCTACATCACAAATTACGATTGGTCTGATGAAAAATTAGGCTCAGTTAATGTGAGCGTAAATTCTGATGGAGATTTAGTAAGCTACTCAAAAATTTATGGCAAAAACTTAGAAGATATGCCTCTAGAAAATAATGTATCAAAAAAAGATGCTGAAGATGCAGTTCTAAAAGTTTTAAACGGAGTAATAAATAATTTTGACAAAAAATTTGTACTAACAGACTATTCTATTGACAGATATACAGGAGAGATGGTCTTCTCATACAACAGAAGCATGAACGGTGTCGTATTTGTCGATCAAGTTATGAATGTAACTTATTCTCCAAAGACAAATGAAATAGTATTTATTAGCACTGACTCAAGCTATGGCAACTCAATTTCTTTTGTAAAAGATTCAAACTTCAAAAAAGACGACAAAATTGGAATGGATAAAGCCAAAGAAACTCTTTTAAAGGAATCTCCACTTAGACTTTCTTATGTAGTTCGCGGCGACAAATCACATAGAGTTTTCTATACAGAAATGCCAAATATAAATGCTCGTACAGGAGAAGTTGAAAAGAATAATAGAAGAAATATATATAGACCGATGTCCGAAGCAAAGGACGAAGCTAAACAGGCAAATGATCTAAGCCCTGCTGAAAAAGAAAAACTTCAAGGCATAAAAAACCTTGCTCCTCAATCTGAAGCTAAAAAAGTAGCTAAAGAAATAATTGGAGATGACTACAAGGTTAAGAGCTTTGGAACTTATACTCACAACAAAATGTACACTTATGACATCACACTTGTAAAAGATGAGTTTCAAGCTGATGTAGTTTTAGATGCAAAAAATTTAGATCTAATTTCACTTTCTAATTTTGAAAGTTCTAAAAATACTAAAAAATTAGATGAAAAAGAACTTAAGAAAATTGCAGTTGAGCTAATCCGTGAATATACAAACACTAATGACCTAAACTTCAAAAAAATGGTTGTCACAATGTATGATGATTATGCAGAAGTATTTGTTCCAAGATATCTTTACACAAGACCTGTAATTAACGATGGAATTAGAGTTGAAATTAATTACGACAAAAACGTAAATTATTTCTCTAAAGACTTCTCAAATGTTGAATTTGACAAGAGAAATGTCGACATGACTCCAGAAGAAGCCTCAGACATTTATTTTGCATCAAAAGATTTTGGACTAAAGTATCAAATGACTGACGAAGGACCAAAACTTTATTACGGCTCTATCAATTCAATAAATCCGCTAATTGGAAAAGATAAAATTCTAAGAGATATTTCTGGTGAAGTTATAAACTTCAAAGAACAGATAAAATACGAAGACTTGGACAAAGCTAAAAACAAAGATGTTATTAATTATATGACTGATGCAGGCATAGGAATTATTAACAAAAACTTGCAAGACAAAGTAACTTATCTAGAATTTGTAAATTTATTAGATAGCTATGATTCTGAAGCTTCAAACTCACTTGGCGAAGCTTATGGAATTAAAGGCCTTGAAAAGATTAAAGACAAAAACATTGTAGAAAAAGATGCAGTCAAGGCAATTGTTTATTACAAGAACTTAAATAAATTTACTGAAGCAAAGAAAATATTTAAAGAAGATATTTTTGAAAATCAAAAAGATTTAAAAGATTATGAAAATTATTATATCGTGGCAAAAGGATTTGATTTAATAGAAGACAAAATTGAACCTGATAAAGAAATGACTCTTGAAGAAATTTTGTATTTAATTAATAGAACAATGTAATCAGTTATATTGTAATCTTTTTGTTGTTGAATCTCGTGCTTTTCTGATGTATATTACCTAGTGGAGGATTTGTATGCACGAAACAGATAAAGATTTAAACAATATCAGTCGGAACATGGAAAGGCGAAAAGAACAAAGAAGAAGGCGAGCAAGAAAGATTAAGAGGAGACGTCAGATTATCTCTATATCGCTACTTGTACTCATAATAATTCTTATTTTTTCAAAGCTCAGCTCATGTTCTAAGAAAAAAAATATGACTCATTCCCCTGCTCTTATGTGGTACTACTCAAACGCCACTCACAAGAGAAGGCCCTATAGATTATTTTATGGAGCAGATGAACTTTCAAACCAAGTGTTGGAACCAATAAGAAAATTTGAAGATGAATTTATCGTAAGTGGGTCCAATCACTTAAAGAAAGTTGATAAATTTGCCTACGATACTGAAGAGATTTCTCATTTTATAGAGACAGACTCTAATGACCTTGACAAAAAAATTGTATTTTTAACTTTTGATGACGGTCCAAATTTAAAAATTACTCCTCAAATTTTAGATACACTAAAAAGAGAGGATGCACGCGCAACATTTTTCTTAGTAGGAAGCTCAATTAACGAGACTCACAAAGATGTTGTTAGAGAAATTCTTGCAAATGGAAACTCCATTGCGACTCACTCCTTCTCTCACGATTATTCTTATCTCTATCCTGAGAGGACAGTAAATCCTGATAGAGTCCTTGATGAGATAAATAAATCAAATGAGAGACTAAGAGAAATACTTGGAGATAGTTTCCACTCAGGCGTATTTAGATACCCTGGCGGCAAGATGTCGTGGAACAATGTGGAAGCGTCTGATGAGCTACTTGCAAAAAATGGAATTCATTGGATTGACTGGAACACTCTAACTGGTGATGCTCAAAGAAAATCCGACAGACCTACAACGCCAGCTGGTCAAGTTGAATATATAAATAAAACTTTGCACAAAAATAAAAAGACAAATATTGCTGTAGTTCTTTCGCACGATGCGAACAACAAACAGCTAACTGCAGATGCACTTTCATCTGTCATAAAATATTTTAGAGACAACGGATATGAATTTGGAATTTTAAAATAATTTAAAGCCTCATAAGATAACTTATGAGGCTCTTTTCATGCAATTATGCAATTATTCCCAAATGTTCAAATAGTATTTTCGTTCCCAAAAATATAAGTACGAGTCCACCGGCAATTTGTGCCTTGTCCTTAAATTTAATTCCAAAGCTCCTGCCAATTTTTACTCCAATTAGTGAGATAAAGAATGTAATTATACCAATAGTTGCTGATCCGTAATAAATATTTTTGTCTAGGAAGGCAAAAGAAATTCCAACGGCAAGTGCATCGATTGAAGTTGCAATTGATAACATAAATAGACTCTTAAAGTCCATCACTCCGCTGTCGATGTCACAAGTTTTATCTCGCGACTCCCTAATCATGTTTACGCCAATTAAAACCAAAAGCACAAAAGCAATCCAATGATCAATTGCCTTTAAGCTCTCGGCAAAAGTCTCTGCCAGTTTATAACCAATAAATGGCATTAGAGCTTGAAAAAATCCAAAGAAGAGCGCTACGATTATACCGTTTTTAATAAAATTTTTCTTAATAGAAAGTCCTTTGCAAATCGCTGCAGCAAATGCATCCATTGCAAGACCAACACCTAACAAACTATATTCTGCTATTTCCAAAAAATCACCACTTAAATTAAAATTAGACTAGGCATATAATTATACAACAAGTTTTCTATAATTAAAACTTTTACAGTAATATTTTTAAGAATTTATCAAGTATAGTATTAAAAAAAAGTCTAATCCACAATAATATGAATTAGACTCTTTAAATATTTTTATTTCACTAAAAGGTTTTATTATAAATAATAATTTATAACATTTTCTAGAAGTAGTAGGTTCGTAATGCTTCCAATTCCACCTGGCACTGGTGAGAAGGCTTTTATTTTTCCATCGACAGACTCTTCGTCGAGATCTCCTCTAAATTTCCCCTCACTATTTTTTGAAGTGCCAATGTCTATTACTGTGGCATCTTCGTTAAAGTAAGTTTCATCTAAAAATTCTGCCTTGCCCACTGCTGAAAAAATTATATCTGCGTTCTTTGTGTGTTTTCTTAAATCCTTTGTGCCAATGTGACAAATTGTAACTGTCGCAAGTTCTTTTAATAGTATCATGGCAAGTGGCTTTCCCACAACATTTGAGTGATTTATTATTACAGTCTCTTTGCCCTTTAAATCATATCCATAATGTTTTAAGAGCTCAAAGCTTGCCTTTGGTGCAAGCGGAATAAATCCATCAATGTCTCCTGCATAAACTTTTGCCATGTTTAATGGGCTCATGCAGTCAATGTCTTTTTTGGGATCAAGAGCAAGTGAAATTTTTTCTTCATCAAATTTTTCTGGAAGAGGTCTAAAGATTAATATACCTCCAACTTTTTCGTCTTCATTTAGCTCTTTTATTTTTCCCAAGATTTTATCTTCTGATACATCTAAGCTGTAGGAATTTACATCTACACTGATACCTAGTTTTTCAGAAGTTTTCTTGATTCCTCTTTCATAAGCAGAGCTTCCTGGATCTTCGCCAATTCTTATAATTGAAATCACTGGGGAGAAACCAATTTTTTTAATTTTTTCTTTTAAATCTAAAGTCTTTTTTTCTACATAATCTTTTGCGTAGAGAATCTTAGTCATTTTCATCCTCTTTTATATTATTTTTCCAAACATCTGATACATCTTTAAGTCCCAATTTATCTGGGTCAAATGTTGGAGTTTTTCCTAATTTTTCTTGTTCTTCATAATCTTTATAAATTTTTACAGCTTTATTTCCTATTAAGATTAAAGTGAATACATTTATCCACGCCATTAGTCCGTGAGCCATATCTCCCATATCCCACACTGTGTTTACAGATGAGATACTTCCCAAGAATACGGAGATGACAAAGACTACTTTTAAAATTGTAATAGGAAGTTTCTTTTCGCCAACTAAAAATATTAAATCACTTTCGGCATATAAATAGTATGCAAGTAAGGCAACTGATGAGAAGCACAAAACAGATATTGCAATAAAGGCCTCTCCAATTCCTGGAAAGACAGTGTTTACTGCATTTATTACATAGGCATTTCCATATTCAACGCATGGCAAATGTTCAACGATTGTGTTTCCAAGTTTATCTACAACATTGTATGAATCTGTAATAATTATCATGACAGCTGATGTTGTACACACGAAGAAAGTTCCCATGAATACAGAAAGTGCTCCGATAAAACCTTGTGTCACTGGGTGCTTTACTTCTGCCGTTGCTGATGTGATTGCAGAAGAACCAACTCCTACTTCGTTTGCAAATACTCCTCTTTTGATACCCCAGCTAACTGCTTGACCCATTATACCGCCAAACACTGCGTCAGCACCAAAAGCTGATTTAAATATTAATGCGATTGCAGATCCAAATTTATCAAAATTAAAAATTATAACTACAATGGACATTAAAAAGTAAAGTATTGCCATAATAGGTGAAACTCTTTGCGCCACATTGCCAATTCTTTTTAATCCACCTATGATTATTATACCAAATACAATACTAAATACAGCACCAACTACTACCATATCTACGCCAAAAGCTAAATTAATTCCCTTGGCAATGTTATATGTTTGCACTCCAGGCATTAGAAGTGTTACTGCAAAAACTCCAACTACTGAATAGAAAAGTGCAAAGGCGCGTCCTACTTTTTTATTGTCAAAGCCCCTTTCCATGTAGTAAGATGGGCCACCTCTAAACTCGCCATTTACTTCAAGTTTATAAGTTTGTGACATTATACCTTCAATCATGGCAATTGGTGAACCAACTATGGCAAGAACCCAAAGCCAAAATATAGCTCCCGGCCCACCAAAGTGAATACCTGTTGCCATTCCCGCAATATTTCCAACTCCAACAGTTCTTGCTGCTGTTAGTACAAAGGACTGCAACTGGTTAAGTCCCTTATCTGAGTCGGATTTTTCTTTGCTAGAATGAATCATAGTCTTCATCTTTCTTATTTGTGGAAACTTCATTCTAATTGAAAAGTATAGGCCACTAATTAAAACTAGAAGCACCAAGGGCATGGACCAAACCATGCCATTTAATTTGCTAATAAGTTCTGCCATAAAATCACCCACATTACATAATCTCTTTTAAATCTTCGTCGCTATATAGTGGAAAATCTTCGATTAATTTGTCTGCTCTTTCTCTTAACTCATCTAACTTTTCTTTATTGTTTACATTTTCAGCAACTTCATTCATAATGCTTGCAATTTCTGAAATTTCTTTTTCTCTTAGTCCTCTTTGAGTAACTGAAGTAAGACCAATTCTAACACCACTTGTAACATTTGGTCCCTCAGGGTCAAATGGAATTTGGTTTTTATTAACTGTGATTCCCACATAGTCCAGTGCGTCGTCAAATTCTTTTCCTGTAATGTTTTTGTTTCTAACATCAACGAGAACTATGTGTGTGTCAGTTCCTCCACTTACAATTCTAAATCCATAATTTTCTAATTCTTTTGCAAGGTGTTTTGCATTAACTGGAATTTGTCTCATTATGCTTCTAAATTTTTCGCTCTTTGCATACTCAAATAGCCAGCACTTAGCCGCCATTGTAGTGAGGTGCATTGAACCGAGTGAACCAGGAAATACTCCCTTGTCGAGTTTATCTGCATATTCTTTTTTGCACATTACAAATCCAGCTCTTGGTCCACCAAGTGTCTTTGTAGTTGATGATGTTACAAAATCTGCATATGGCACTGGTGATGGAACAACTTCTGCTGCAACAAGTCCTGAGATGTGAGCCATATCAACCATAAAGTAGGCATCTACTTCTTTTGCTATCTTTGCAATTCTTTCAAAATCAATAAGCCTTGGATAAGCTGAACCTCCAGCTATAATTAATTTTGGTCTAAATTCTTTCGCCTGTTTTTCTAAACCGTCATAATCTATTTGTTCTGTGTCTTTATCTATTGCATAATGTTCAAAGTTAAAAAATCTGCTCATGAAATTTGCCTTTGAACCGTGAGATAAGTGTCCACCTTGGTCAAGTTTCATTGACATAACCTTGTCGTCTTTTTTTAATATTGCAGCATATACTGCATAATTTGCTGTGGAACCTGAATAAGGTTGGATGTTTATGTGATCGCATCCATAAAGCTCCATACCTCTTTTATTTGCTAAAATTTCTAATTCATCTGCAACGTGAGACCCTGCTTGGAATCTCTTGCCAGGGTATCCTTCTAGAGTTTTATTCGTAAAAATACAACCTGAAAGCTCCATTATTTCAACTGGAACAGTACTTTCTGAAGCTATCATTTCAATATTGTGCTTTTGTCTTTCTAATTCTTTTCCAACTATTTCATATAATAACGGATCGCTTACTTTAGTTTTATTCAACATATTATCAACTCCTTGATAATATATTAATACAATCAAGTGCTATAATATTGTTAAAAAATATCATAAAGGTGTTAAAATATATCAGTTTGAATGAACTTTTTATACTCCTGTGGCGTCATGTTAAACCTTTGGTAAAACTTTTTATAAAAATTGCTCTCGTCTGAATAGTAAACTTTATTTATTATGCTCTTTATGTTTTCGTCTGAATTCTTTAAATAGTAGATAAAATTTTTAAACCTTATATCCCACAAGTAATCATTAAAATTAATTTTGACTTTCTTTTTAAAGAGGCGAGATAAGTTTGACGGCTTCATATAAAATTTTTCGGCAAATTCTTTTATTGTGAGATTATGCATATACATTTTTTCAATGTCAAAAAGCATTGAGTCGATTATTTTATCACCTGTGGTCTTCGCTTTTAAAACAAATTCCAAAGGCTCTAAGAGCTCAGTAAATCTTATTGGCTTTAACAAAATATCCACAGCTCTAAATCTTAATGCCTTCTTTGCCAAATAAAAATCGTCGTACTGCGTAAGTAGTATGTAACTATTTTCTGGATTTTTACTCATAAAATCAAAAGCGTCAAATTTTTGAGAATCAAGTGAGATAAAAATAATTTCTCCACTTATAGAAGTATTTAAAATATTTTTAAAATTATCATCTATTACATTTAAGCTTATTGGAAAGGGATACATCTTAATAAATTTTTCCAAAATCTTTTTTGTAAGTAAATCGTCATCAATTAAATACATAACTTCCTCTTATTATTATCTTTGCACTGGTCATATTATCAGCGCTTTCATAAAAGAATTTAAAATCATCGCCATAATATTTTTTAAGTTTCTTGTAGATGATATTAAGGCTTCCTCTTCCAAATTTTATATAATTATTTATCTGCTTAGTTGAATTTATGTCTAACTTGTTGCCATTATTTACCACTTCGATATTTAAATTTCCGTCCGCATCTTTTTTAATATTAATTTTTACAATTTTATCTTTAACTTTTTTTGATACGCCGTGCAAAATTGCATTTTCAACTAGTGGCATAATTATATTAGATGGGACTTTTACTTTTTCTAAGTCCTCGTCAATAGATGCGTCAAAAATAAAATTCTTAAAATATCTCTTCGCATAAAAGCTTGCCAAAATTCTAGTAAACTGAACCTGATAATAAATTGGTTCAAAATCATTTTTATCCGCTTCTGCATATCTTATGATGTAGGATAAATCAACTATCATGTCATATAGTTTTTCATTTTCAGAGGCTTCATTGGCAAGCACATTTATGGCATTAAGTAAAAAGTTCCTGCCAAGTTTTAAATCTAAAACTTCTGAACTTTTTTTATCGAGCCTATCTTCAATATCTTTTATAACTTTTCCCTTCGACTCAATTTCTTTATTGATATTATCAAGCCTTGATGAAATCGAATTAAAATCCAAAAAAGTCTCTACAATTTTTCCAAGGTCTCTCGATATATTCATCATCGATTCGATTGAGCCCTTGTAAATTTGGTCTTCAGTGAAATTTTTAACACTTGGAAAATATCCAGAAGTTATGGTGCACATCAATTCGCCTTGATATACAGATTTTGAAATTATCATTTTGCCATCTATGTCGTTATTCTTTAAATCTTTTGACTTAGTTAAGAGTTTGTAATGCTCCTTTAACTCATCATCTCTAAATCCACTGCCAAGTGAATTTTTGTAAATTATTTTTCCCTTGGCATCAAAAATTATAATTGGAAAATTTAAGCTATTTAAATTAACTTCGTTTGTTATAAAGTTTATTGCAGACTTTAGCGAATTATTTCCAAAAGTATTAATTTTGTCGTATTTAATAGAAATTGGCGTGCTGACGCACAGATCAACTAGCTCGTCCTCGCCAAGATTTACTGTTGCGTGTTTTGAATTTGCTGGAAAATAAACATCGTCGCCTTCACTTAAAATTATTTCTCTATCATTTACGGTGTATCTTCCAGATCCCTTTAAAACTTTTATATACTGCTCATTTCCGTAGTGGATGTGCTCTTTCTGCACACCGCCCACCTTTATGTGCGATATTCCAATATTAACTTGCCCTTCAAGTGTTGCGACCCACTCGACATAACCCCATTCAAAGCTTTGTTTTCTCATAAAATCATTCCATTAATATTTAAAAAAAGGCCATGAGCACTTAAACTCATAGCCTTTTGATGCAATACAAACTATGAACCAGAAAATTCTGACTCAATTAGTCTAAACGCATTTTAACTTCTTATTTTAAAAGTTCATCTATTCTTTTTTTGTCAAATCCTACAATCTCTTCGTCACCAATACAAATTACTGGTACGCCAGTGTAGCCCATTGCCATTAATTCGTCTCTTGCTTCTTTATCTGTTTGTACGTTTTTTTCTTCAAAATCTACATCTTTTTCTTTTAAATAATCCTTTGCCATTGTGCAATAAGGACATGTGTTACTTGTATATACTTTTACTTTACTCATTTCCATTCCTCCTATTAATTAGTATACCCATATTTTTTTTCATAAATCATTCAAATTTTATGTTTTGCATGATCTATACCGAATTTAAAAATGCTAAATACATGCTCATCATCAAGAGAGTAATAAGCTCTTCTTCCAACTCTTGAAACTTTAATGAGCCTTTGAGCTTTTAAAAATGCCAATTGATGAGATATTGATGATTGACTCATCTCCATTAACTTTGCAATGTCTGACACACAAAGCTCGCTCTTGCTAAGCGCATAAAGTATTTTTAATCTCGTCGGATCTGAAAGTGATTTAAAGATTTGAGATATTATTTCGATTAATTCGTCATTATCTCTAAATTCTCTAATATCTCTTTCTAAATCCTCATCTATTTTATCAATATATTCTTCTCTCATAGTTACACCACACTTTTTAAATTAATACTTAGGACTTTAAATTCATCGAGATTTAATGATTCCGCTCTTCTCATGGGATCAATATTGGAAAGCATAAGAGCCTTCCTGTACTCATCTTTTGTAAAGTCCAGATTTGAATTTGAAAGTGAATTTAATATGGTCTTTCTCCTAGTAGTAAAGGCCGCCCTTGTCACTTTAAATAAAAAGTCCGTATCAAAGTCATCATTCTCTTTCATCTTTAGAGTTATGACAGCTGAATCTACATTTGGTTTTGGCATAAATACAGTTTTTGGCACATTAAAATTATAAAAGCTATCGCTGTAGTAATTAATAAATACAGAAAGCGAACTGTAGTCCTTGCTGTTTGGACCAGCTGAAAGTCTCTTTGCAACTTCCTTTTGCACCATAACTGTTATTGAAATTAAGTTCACATTAGAAAGTATTAACTTCTCAACTATGGGCGTCGTCACATAGTAAGGAAGGTTTGCAACAACTTTAAAGGCCTCTTCATTAAAATGCTCTTTAGAAAATTCCTTTAAATCTATTTCCAAAATATCGCCATACACAACTTCGACATTTTCATAAGGCAGAGTCTCAGCATGTACTTTTTTTAATTTTTCGTCTATTTCAACAGCAACAACTTTTTTTGCGCGCAGGGCAAGCTCCTCTGTAAGAGTTCCAACACCTGGCCCAATTTCAAGCACATTATCTTCCTCACTTATTTCGGCTGCATCTACAATCTTTCTTACAATATTTCCATCAATCAAAAAGTTTTGTCCCAAAGATTTTGTAAATCTAAAGCCATATTTATTTAATATTTCTGTTAGCCTACTCGGCTTATAAAGTCTATCTATTAGAATTCACCTGCCTAAGTGCCTCTTGGAATTCTTCTCTTGTTATCCCAAAAGAGTTTAATTTATTTAAAGTTTTTTTTGCATTTCCATAGCCAATTTTTAAAATTTCGCAGAGTTCTTCTCGTCTCTTGCTCGCATCTTCTGAATTCACAAGGTTATTTTCGATTAAATCATCCATTGTGTATTCGCTTGATTTTTCAAATTCCGTCGCGCGTGCCGCCTTAAGAGCTTTTAAAATGTCATCAGGTGCTGCATTTTCTACGCCAATATCTCCATTTTTTGTGGAAACTTTTTGGGCTAAGTAGGCGTGCTTTGCCGTTGGAATTTCCTTTGCAATCCTCTCTCTAATTTGTGAACCCATATAATCTGAGTCTGTAAAAATTATAAGGCCATTTCGCTTCTCAACTTCTTTTAATGTGTTTATTAATTTTTTTCCAAATCCAAAACCATGCGTGTAATAAATCTCAGCGTCGACAGCAGCCTTAACTGCCGTTATGTCATCTCTTCCCTCCACTACAATGGCTTCTTTTATTGTAGGTTTTTCCGGTTTCATATTCCAAAAAACCTCTTTGTGTTTTCATCAGTATGGCGAACTAGTTCTTCAACAGTTATGTTGCGAAGATCTGCAATATATTCTGCAACAAGCTTAACATATTTCGGTTCATTTCTCTTGCCTCTGTGAGGAACTGGAGTCATATAAGGACAGTCAGTTTCTAAAAGGAGTCTATCAAGGTCCACTACCTCTGCAACTTCTTTTGGAGTCTTTGCATTTTTAAAAGTTACTGCTCCGCCAAGGGCAATGTAGTCGCC
>NZ_JBMNPQ010000006.1:0-38072 GCF_050943655.1 Peptoniphilus sp.
GAATTTCCTTTTTAAATAAATTATAAAGGGCAATTTAATATCTTTCTATAAACCTTATTTTACCATTAAAATGCAAAAAATAAAAGAATTTTGAAGAACTAATATGTTACATAATGAAAAATTTTTTATTTTTTCTCTTCGACGAACGAAAAACCTCTAGAGGGAGAATGTCTCTAAAGGTTTTTATCTTTTGCACTATTTAATATTTTATTTTAAACTATTTTTTTATTTATTTAATTCTTCTTCGCGAGCTAGTACTTCTTCTGCTAGCTGCTCTTCTTTTTTCTCATAAGCTAAGTCTTCTTCAGTTTTTGGAAGAATGAAACTTAAAATTAGAGCGATTACAAATACATTGGCTACTGGATTTCCAGAAAATACGTCTCGCGCAAGTTTTGGAAGTGAACTGTAAATTTCTGGCATTTGTGTAAATCCAATTCCAACTGCAAGTGAAAGTGCAACAATTGTTGTGTTTCTGTGTGTAAAGCCACATCTTGCAACCATGTTCATTCCACTTACTACGATTGTACCAAACATCATAATTGTACATCCACCAAGCACTGGCTCTGGCAAAGTTGAAAATATTGCGCCGATTGGTGGGAATAATCCTGCAATCATTAGAGTAAGTGCACCAAACATTATTGTGAATCTATTTACAACTTTTGTCATTGCAACTAGCCCAACGTTTTGACTAAATGATGTTATTGGAGTACATCCAAAACATCCAGATACTGCAGACATAAATCCGTCGCAGGCAAGTGAGCCTTGAATTTCTCTTTCAGTTATATCTCTTCCAAGTCCCCCGACACATACTGCTGTAGTATCTCCTATTGTTTCTGCCGCCGATACTAAAAATACAACAACAAGTGCAATAATCGCACTGATGTTAAATTCTGGCACAAATGGCATGAATTTTGGAATTGCTATTAATTGACTCTCAGTAACTGCTGTAAAGTCAACTACATTTAGCGCAATTGAAAGTATGTATCCGACAATTAGTCCAAATAATATAGAAAGTTGCTTCCAAAATCCTCTTGCCACAATGTTAAATACTATACAAGATATTAAAGTAACTGTTCCTATTAATACATTTTGAGCTGAGCCAAAATCAGCTGCTCCATTACCTCCGCCAAAGGAAGCTGCACCAACGCCGAGTAGTGAGAATCCAATAGATGTTACTACGCAAGCTGAAACGATTGGTTGTATATATTTTCTCCAGTACTTTGCACAAAGTCCCAAGGTTCCTTCTATACATCCACCGACTATTATGGCGCCTATCATGGTTTCATAATTATAAGTTGTGGCAACATAAATTAGCGATGCCAAAAAAGTAAAACTTACACCCATTATAACGGGAAGTTTTGCTCCAATTTTCCAAACTGGATAAAGTTGAATTAAAGATCCAAGCCCAGCAATAAACATTGCGTTTTGGATAAGCATTGGCAAATCGATTTGCATCTCTGGATGAGCTGCAGTTGTTGCTCCAACTACTAAAATTATTGGAACCAAGTTTGAAACAAACATAGCCAATACGTGTTGAAGTCCAAATGGTATTGCCTTTGAAATAGGCACGCGACCATCTAGTTTATAAATATTGTCAATACTTACATTGGCTTTATCTGCACTGTTCATATTTTCCCTCCATATTTATAATTTTTAGTGCAAAACACAAATTTTTTAAATTTTAAAGGGCTGCTAGGTTGCAAGCAGCCCATATAATCAATATTTTAAATAATATTTATAATATAATTAGTCTTCTATTTTTCCACCAGCTGCTTCTGATTCTTCTGGAATTAAAACATTTAATAGTATTGCTGTAAGACAAGCTATAACTATTCCTGATCCTCCAAAAATAAGTTTTAGAGCTTCAGGGAAAAATTCCATAGCTACAGGAACTGATGAAAGTCCAAGACCAAATACTAATGAAAGTCCAATTATTAATTTAGATCTATCTGTAAGTGGTTTTTGTGTAAGGATGTCGATTCCTGTAAGAGTTATTTGTGAAAATATTATTAGCGAAGCTCCACCGATAACTGGGTTTGGAATTGTTGAAACAACTGCGCCAAGTTTTGGAAGAAGTCCTGCTAAGATTAAAAATATTGCTCCACACGCTACTACGAATCTACTCATAATCTTTGTAAATGCAACCATCCCTACGTTTTGTGAGAAAGAAGTAGTTGGCATTCCATTAAAGATTGCAGCAAAAACTGAACTTAGTCCGTTTGCAATAACTGAACCTGAAAGTTCATCTTCAGTAGCTTCTCTTCCTGCACCACCGACTGTAATACCAGATACGTCACCAACAGTTTCAACTGCCGTAACTATAAACATGATTAGCATTGGAATAATTGCTCCCGCTTTAAATTCCATTCCAAAGTGAAATGGTCTTGGAAGTGCAAACCACGCCGCCTCTTTTACAGGAGTAAAGTCAACCATGCCTGCGAAGATAGCAATTATGTATCCAATTATTATCGAAATAAGTATTGAAGATGTCTTAACTGCACCTTTTCCCTTTTGGTTTAAAACTACTGTAAGTATTAAAACTATAAGTCCCACTCCCCAGTTTTTAAGTGAACCAAAATCAGGTGATCCTGCTCCACCAGCCAAGGAATTAATTCCTGTAGGAAGAAGTGAAAGTCCAATAGTTAAAACTACTGTACCTGTAACAATACTTGGGAAAAATCTTCTAATGTGTTTTAAGAAATATCCAAGTACTGTACAGAAAAGTCCACCAACAAGAGTTGCTCCAAGAAGTGCTGGAAATCCAAAAGCTTTTGCAATTGCAATATTAGTTGTCAAAAATCCAAAACTTGCTCCCATTACTACAGGAAGTTTTGCTCCAGTCTTTCCAATTGGATGAGTTTGCATAAGTGTTGAAACACCAGCTATAAACATTGCCGATTGGACTAGAAGAACTAAGTCTTGCCCAGTTATTCCAACAATTCCTGCAATAATCATACAGACTGTGATGTTACCCAAAAACATTGCAAAAACATGTTGAAGCCCAAGAGGTATTGCCTCTCTAAGTTCTGGAACCCCATCAACATCGTACTTGTTCCTGTTTACAACTTTTTCTTTTGTCATAATCATGCCCCTTAATTAATAGTATTTAAATTAGAAATTCTAATTCTTTACTGAAACATTATACTAGAAAATTTGATATAGCGGATTAAAATTCTAAAAAAACTGTATTAATTTTGCACCATTTTACTCATAATTTTAAACGAGTTTCCAAATTTCCCTTGCTCTCTCACGAGATTTTGCGTGAATTTCTTCTTGGTCCACATTTAAAATTATTTTGTCTTTCATAACGAACTTACCATTTATAATTGTGTCATTTACAAGTCTTCCAGTAAGTCCAAATAGTGCATGTCCGCCCCAATTATCTTTTGTAAGTGGAGTGTATGGCATATAATTAAATGTAATTATATCTGCATAGGCACCTTTTTTAATTACTCCAATTTCTCTATTAAAATATTTTGAAAAAATCTTTGGATTGTTTTTAAACTGAATCTCTAAAGTTTCAGAAAATCCTTTAGTTGGGTCACATGCATTGTGTGATAACAATATATTTGATACTTTCATTGAATCGAACATATCATTTGTATAGGCATCTGTTCCCATTCCAACTGTTATTCCCTTCTCCATCATTCTAAGAATTGGAGGACATCCTACAGCATTATTCATATTAGATTCTGGGTTAAAGATCACTGGAGTGTTGTGTTTTTTTAATATGTCCATTTCACGCTCATTTATATGAACGCCGTGAACTGCCAAAGTGTTTTCTGTAATTATTCCAAAATCTTCTAGTCTTTCAACAATTCTCTTGCCGTGTTTTTGTAAACTGTCCCATTCATCTTCGATACCTTCTGCAATGTGAACATGATAACCATCATAAAGGCCCTCCATTGCTTCTCTTGCTTTATTAAGTGTCTCATCAGATAAAGTAAAGGATGCGTGTAGTCCAAACATCGCCTTTACCATGTCCCCTTTATCATCTTCTTTGCAAGCTTTTATGAAGTCGATGTTTTCTTTTATTTCTTTGTCACGAATTTCCATTCCGTCTCTATCTGATAATTCGTAGCAAAGTGAAGTTCTTATTCCAAGATCAGTTGCGGCATCTCTTAAAGCAAAAAGTGAACCTTCAACTGAATTTGGTCCTGAGTGGTGATCTACAAGAGTTGTTACACCATTTTGAATTGACTCCATGTAAGTTGTGTATGCATTTAGCGATACATCTTCAAGAGTCAAAGTTCTATCGAGAGTCCACCAAAGATTTTCAAGAACATTAAAAAAATTATCTGTTGGTCTTGATACTGCCATTCCCCTTGCATAAGCGGAATAGATATGTGAGTGACCACATATCATTCCCGGCATTACAAGCCTTCCGCCTAGATCAATTTTTTCTTCTTCAGGATATTTTTCTAAGATTTCACTTGCTTTTCCAACATCTTCTATGACAGTGCCCTTAATAAAGATAGCTCCATCATAATAGATGTTGTTGTTATCGTCATTTGTTATTATTACACAGTTTGTTAATATCATTTCTGCTCCTTTTACCAAAAATTAAATTGCCTTCTGGTTTACATAATAGGAATAATTTTCTTCTATAGCTTCAATTAATTTTTTCATATCAGCTGATAAATCTTTTTCTATATTTTCAGTTTCAATGATATTTCCATTTTCAAGTCTTACTTTGTATCTACCATCTTCAAGTTTTAAAAATCCTGTATTTGTTGAGTCGATAAAATCTTCATCAGTCCAAAATACTGTAAACTTATCTTTGTAAGGTCTTCCAGCATGTGGACAGAAAACTCCACAGTTTCCGCATTCGTTGCACATGCCGTCGATGTGAACAATTTGGTTATGATTTTTGTATCCATCTACTGCTACAAGTACATTTGCCCTGTTTGGACAAACTTCTGTACAAATCTCACAGATTTGGTCGCACTTTAGACATCTTTCTCCCTCAGATGGGCCTTCTTTCTTGTCTACTAAGATACCCCTCTTGTCGTAGATTACATCTCTATCTTCTAAAACTTCAAATTTTTTAAAGTCATTTTCTAAATTTTCTTTAGCTAGTATATCTAAAGCTACTGTCTTTGCATCTCCCATTGCCTTGACAATTGTCGATGCGCCAGCTTTGCAGTCGCCGATAATATATACATTTTTTATATTTGATTCAAGTGTTGGAAGAAGTTTTGGCCTCTTTCTGTCGTCTAAATTTATGCCGTTTTTTTCGAAGGCTGTTGAGTCAACTCTTGCACCTGTTGCACAAATTACATTGTCAAATTCAAGCTCTAATATCTCGCCAGTAGGTATTACAGATCTTCTGCCAGAGCTGTCGAAATCGCCAAGTTTCATCTTGTTACATTTTAAAACTTTTCCGTCATATTCAACTGGAGCGACAAGTTCAAGAATTTTATGTCCCTCGGATTTTACATCATTTACTTCTTCTTGAGTTGCAGGCATGTAGGCTTCTGTTCTTCTGTAGACTAAAACAACTTCTTCTACACCACATTGCCTTGCCGCAGTTCTTGTGCAGTCCATTGCAACATCTCCTGCACCGACAACGGCAACTTTTTTGCCAAGATTGCTCTTCTTGTTCATTCTTACATCCCACAAGAAATCAAGTGCATCTGTTACATATTCGCTGCCCTTTTCTACTGGAGAAATTCCTTCTTTCCAAGCACCAGTTGCCACGATTACATAATCAAAGTCTTTCTTTAATTCTTCGTATGTTTCTGTGACTTCTCTATTAAATTCAAATTTAACTCCTTGTTTAAGAGCAATATTAAAATCCCTTTCAATTTCCTCATCAGAAATTCTAAATTCAGGAATGATGTGACTAACTATGCCATATGGTTTTGATAATTTTTCATAAACTACTACATCCATTCCATTTCTTCTTAAATAAGACGCTGCCGCAATTCCTGCAGGGCCTGCTCCAATTACAAGAACTTTTTTATCTGACTTTAGCGGAACCTCTTTAATATTAGAAATGAATTTATCCTGCGCATTTTCTGCAGCAATAAGTTTCATATTTCTAATTTGAACAGTCTTTTCATAGTCAACTCTTGTGCAGTGCTCTTGACAATAATGAGCACAGATTTTTCCAAGAATTGTAGGAGCAGTGTTGTCATTTGCGATTACTTCCATGGCCTTGTCGTAGTCGCCCTTCATAACTAAGTTTAAGTACTCAGGCACCTGTTGATTTATTGGGCATCCGCCGTCTTTACAAGGAGCCTTGTAACAATCAATCATCGGTAGAGTTGAGTCTGTCTTTCTTGATTTTACTTTTTCTCTGTAGAGCTTGTTGTTCTTCCAATCAGAGATGACTTTTTCTCTTAGTGCAATTATTTTTTCAACATCGACGCCACTATATTCTCTATCCAAAAGTTTTTCAGTTTCTCTTGCAAGTTGATTAAATCTATTGTATCCGCCTGGCTTTAAAATTGTCGTTGCCACAGTTATGGGTTGTCCAATTGCCTCGAATATTTCTTTAATATTTCCTGCATCAGCTCCACCAGAATAAGAAATTGGAAGTTTTCCGTCAAATTCTTCAGTCAGTTTTGCCGCCATTGAAAGTGTAAGCGGAAGAAGTGCTCTTCCTGACATGTACATTTCTTCAGATGGAAGTTCATTTCTTTTTACGTCAACTGGGAATGTATTTGAAAGTTTTACACCAAAGGCAAGTTGTCTTTCTTCTCCAAGTTTTAATAATTTATCAATCATAACAACGGCATCTTCATATTGAAGATCGTCTGTGAAGTGAAAATCTGTAAACGAAATGTAGTCATATCCCATGCTATCTAAAGTCTTTCTTGCATATTCATAGCCTAGAATAGTTGGGTTACACTTTATGAATGTATTCATGTTCTTCTCTGTCAAAAGATATGTTGAAATTGCTTCAATTTCGTGAGCTGGACATCCATGAAGTGTAGAAAGTGTAATAGATGAGCAAACTTTAGGACTTATTTTTTCTACATCTTCTTTTGTAAAGTTATTAAAGAGATCTAGGTTTTCATTTAAGTATTCTTTGCATTCTTTAAAGATTTTTGTATCTTCTGCGTTTTTTAAACCTTCAATGTAGCTGTCGATTTTTTCAGATTTAATTCCCTCTAAGTCGTATCCACAACTCATGTTGTATGCAAAATCCTTTTCATCAGCTATTCCAAATTCCTTTGCAAGAACTTGGATTAAAAAGTATGCCTTTACATATTCGCAAAATGCCTCCTCAACTGTAAGTTCTGTTGACCATTCGCAGTTGTAACACTCATCTTCTGCCAAAATACAAGGTCTGCCGATTGCATCTTGAATTTCTTTTCCATCTATAATTTGAACTGTCTTAAGTTCGATAAATCTTGCACCAGTTAGGTATGCTGTTAAAATATTTTGTGCAAGTTGGCTGTGAGGTCCGGCTGCTGGTCCAACGGCTGATGCAATTTTATCTCCAAATATTGTCTTTAAATAAGTATTGGACTTATTTTTGTAGAAAGACTCTTTCCTGATTCCAAAGACTCTGCCTTCGTTTTTATATTCTTCAAGCGCCCAATTAAGTAATTTGTCAAAGGGCATGGGTCTCATAATTTCACTCATATTGACCTCCTTTTTTAAAATTATATTTCACAAAACTTGTGAACTACAATCAAACATTCAATTTATAATAATAACTTTTATATGTTCTTATATTTCTATATTTTATTTAATCCAAGTTCCGTTTTTTCCTGCAATTGCATCGTCGGCACATTCAAGGGAAGTGATCAGCGCTTTTCTTCCCTCTTTAGATTTTACAAAACTCATTGCTGCCTTTACTTTTGGAAGCATTGAACCTGGTGCAAAGTGGCCTTCGTCAATGTACTTTTCGCAGTCTTCTATACCCATTTCATCGAGCCACTCTTCATTTGGCTTTCCAAAGTTAATCGCAACCTTATCAACTGCAGTTAAAATCACAAGCACATCGGCATCCATTACCTCTGCCATCTTTTCACAAGAGAAGTCCTTGTCAATTACAGCGGCTACTCCAATATATTCTCCATCTTCTTCAACTACAGGAATTCCACCACCGCCACAAGCTATTATTACATTTCTTGCTGCGTATAAATCTCTTAAAGATTCTTTTTCAATAATATCTACTGGCATGGGAGATGCCACAACTCTTCTGTAGCCTCTTCCTGCATCTTCTTTAAAGTCATATCCAGTTTCTTCTGCTATTTTTTTAGCTTCTTCTTCTGTGTAGAAGCTTCCAATAGGTTTTGTTGGATTTTTAAATGCTTCGTCATTTTTATCAACTAGAACTTGAGTTATTACTGTTACTACTGGCACATCGCGTCCAATTTCTTTAAACTCATGTCTAATTGCATTTTGAAGGTGGTATCCAATATATCCCTGGCTCATTGCTCCACATTCTGGAAATGGCATTAGTGGAATGGATGAGTTCACCTTGTGTCCTGTCTCCATTGCAAGGTTTATCATTCCAACTTGTGGTCCATTGCCGTGTCCAACTATAATTTTATTTCCACTTGCCACAAGTTTTACTAAGCTCTTCGCTGTCTTTTTTACTGCAGCTCTTTGTTCTTCGGGAGAACTTCCCAGTGCATTTCCCCCAAGTGCTATTACTATTTTATATCCCATATTGTCTCCTTGAAAAATTAAGAGGGGCAGATCCCCTCTTAATATAAAAAATTATTTTATATATTCTAATGGAAGAACAGCATAAGTTGCAGCACATGTAACTAAATCTTGTTTGAATGTGATTTCGTTAGGAGCGTGAGCTTGATCTTCTGCACCTGGTCCAAATCCAATTACTGGAATATTGTGTCTACCCATTATTGCAACGCCATTAGTTGAGAAAGTCCATTTGTCTACAAGTGGAAGATTTTTTCTCTTTTCAATTTCTTTTTCGATATTTGGTGCAATTCTCTTTTCACCAAAAAGGCCAACATAAGCTCTTTCAAGTGCCTTTGTAACTTCATGATCTTCTGGAATTACCCATGTTGGAAAATAACATTCTTGCTCGTAGCTAAGTCCAGTCCAAGATGGTCTTTTGTAATTATACATTGTAACTTTTGCGCCGTATTTTTTAGCTGAAGGAAGTTCTTCAATTTCTTTAATACAAGACTGCCAAGTTTCTCCAGCAGTCATTCTTCTGTCAAGGGAGATTGCGCAAGAGTCTGCCACAGCACATCTTGATGGTGATGTGAAGAAAATCTCAGAAGTTGTAACTGTTCCTCTTCCAAGGAAGTTTGCTTCTTTGTATTCTGGATTATATTTTTCATCTAGCATCTTAACTAGACCTTTAATCTCTACAGAGTCATCTGCAGGGTTTTCGTTAAGCTGTTCAACTTCGTTTAGAATTTTTGCCATCTTGTAGATTGCGTTGTCTCCACGTTCAGGTGCTGAACCGTGACATGATACACCTTCGACTTCTACTCTAATTTCCATACGACCTCTTTGGCCCCTGTAAATTCCGCCGTCTGTTGGCTCTGTAGAAACTACAAATTCAGGTTTTATTCCTTGCTCTTCAATCATGTACAACCAGCAGTTGCCGTCGCAGTCTTCTTCTTGAACAGTTCCTGTAACTAGAACTCTAAATTTGTCATTTAAAAATCCTAGGTCTTTCATAATTTTTGCGCCATAAACTGAAGAAACTATTCCACCAAGTTGATCAGATCCGCCACGACCACCAATTGTCTCTTCATCTTCGTAGCCCTTATATGGATCAAATTTCCAGTTGTCCATGTTTCCAATTCCAACTGTATCTATGTGAGCATCAAACCCTATTTGTTTTTCGCCATTTCCCATTTCTCCAAGAACATTTCCTTGTGGGTCGATCCAAGCTTTGTCAAAACCAACTTTTTCCATTTCTTCTTTTATTCTTTTGGCCTTGTCGCCTTCTTCGCAAGATTCACCTTTAAGTAGTATTAAATCTCTTAAGAATGCGTTCATATCTTTTGAATATTTTTGTGCTGTCTCTTTAACTAAATCATAATTGATTTCTGTCATTGTCTTCTCCTTACCTCAAACTAATTATTTATTGTTTACTCTTGGCATGTCTCTATTCCAAAGTTCTTCTAATTTAGCTTTTGGATTTTCAACTCTTTGTAAGAAAATCATAGCTGCAATAATATATGGTTTGTAAGAAGCTTCTTTGTATAATTCTTTTCTATATCTATCAAATACTGATGCGTCAACTTCTCCCGCTTCACAAGATACTCCTGTAATGTCTGCTGGAAGTGGGTGGCAATATAGAGCCTTTCCGTCTTTTGTTGTCGCCATTAATTCTTCAGTAACTGTCCAGTCCATGTGCTCTTTGTTCTCAGCTAAAAGTTCTTGTTCTAGTTTATCTATTCCGTCAAAGTCTCCTTCGGAATATAATTTAGTTCTCTTTTCCATTGCTGCAAATGGAGCCCAAGATTTTGGATAAACAATCTCAGCATCTTTAAATGCTTCTGCCATGTCATTTGTAACTGTAAATGATCCGCCAGATTCTTCAGCCTGTTTTTTTGCTAGTTCTACGATGTCTTCCATAACTTCGTATCCTTCTGGGTGAGCAAGCACAACGTCCATTCCAAGTCTTGTCCAAAGTCCTATTCCGCCTTGAGGACATGAAAGTGGTTTGCCATAAGATGGTGAATAAGCCCAAGTTAGCGCAACTTTTTTGCCCTTTAATGATTCAAGACCGTCGAAGTAGTGGCTAAAGTGTGCAGTGTCTGCCATCATTTGTGTTGGGTGATCTCTGTCGCATTGTAATGAAACAAGAGTTGGTCTTTGTTCTAGAGTGCCTTCTTCATATCCTCTTTGAACTGATTTTGCAAATTCAACTTGATACTCGTGGCCTTGTCCAATGTACATGTCGTCTCTAATTCCAACTACATCTGCCATAAATGAAACCATGTTTGCTGTCTCAAGTAGTGTTTCGCCGTGTGCGATTTGAGATTTCTTTTCGTCTAAGTCCTGAACTTCTAGTCCAAGTAAGTTACAAGCTGAAGCATAAGAAAATCTTGTCCTTGTTGAGTTGTCTCTAAAAATTGAAATACCTAGACCTGAGTCAAATATTTTTGCTGATTTGTTGTTTTCTCTAAGTTCTCTAATTGCATCTGCAACTGCCCAAACTGCTTTAAGCTCGTCATTTGATTTGTCCCATGTCATTAAAAAGTCGTCTTGGTATAAGTTTTTAAAATCTAAGTTGTCTAATTGATTTATAATTTCTTGAAATTTATTCTCCATGCTCTTCTCCTATCTCATTATTTTGTAATTATAATTTTCTTTATTAGTGTAATATCCGTCCCAAACTACTTGTCTATAGTGAACAAAGTCTGTATCTCCTTCAGTGCTAAAAAATAATATTACTGAATTCTCATCAAGCTTTAATTCTTTTTTAATTTCTAAAAGATCATCTCTTTGCAAAATTTCTGATATTGCTCCAAAAGTTGCTGCTCCAGATTCACCAGAAATAATTCTCTCATCGCCTTTAAGAGGATTTCCTAAAATTCTCATTCCCCTTGCTGCAGATGCGTCGGGAACAGATAAAAATGCATCGGCATAAGATTTTAAAATTGGCCAGCCAACTGTCACAGGTTCTCCACAAGCAAGTCCTGCCATAATTGTGTCCATCTCTCCAGTTACATTGTGAATTTTGCCATCATTTGCCTTTGCAGTTATAAAGTTACAATTTGCTTTTTCCGGCTCAACTACTCCAATAAATGGCTTTTCGTCTCCTGGAAAAATTGAACTGAAGTATCCAGTAACTCCCGTTGCAAAAGATCCAACGCCTGCTTGTACAAAAATATGTGTGACTTTTTCACCAAGTTCTAAGAGTTGATCTTCTGCTTCTTTTGCCAAAGTCGAATAGCCCTGGATAATCCATGTTGGAATTTTTTCATATCCTTCCCACGCAGTGTCCTGAACCATTACATAACCTTCTTCTTCGGCATATTTGTTGGCAAGTCTTACACAGTCGTCGTAATTTAGTCCGTCCATTATGTCGCACTTTGCTCCAAGAGCTCTAATGTTATCGCGTCTTTCTAAAGAGGATCCACTTGGCATAAGTACTATACATTTTTGTTTAAGTTCGTGAGATGCCCAAGCAACTCCCCTCCCGTGATTTCCATCAGTTGCTGTAATAAATGTTATATCTCCCAACTTGTCCTTTACTTCTTTTGAAGTTAATTTTTCAAAAGGAAGATCATCAATATCCATTCCAAGTTTATCGGCAATATATTTTCCAATAGCGTAGGATCCACCAAGCACCTTGAAGGCGTTTAGTCCAAATCTATAAGATTCATCTTTTACAAAAATATTTTTTACTCCAAACATTTTTGAAAGATTTTTTAATTCTACTAGTGGTGTAACTTCATATTGAGGAAAACTTGCGTGAAATTTTTGTGCCTTTTTAGTTTCATCTTGATTTATAAAACTAAGATCAGCTTTTTCATTTTCATTTGTATTGTTAAGTACAATTTTATAACTTTCTCCCATGCAAACTCCTTTCCAAACAAATAATTACTTTCAGATTTATTGTAACATATTACTAAACTCTTAGAAAGTAATTTTTAAAATTTTTTTAATGCAAACATTATATTTTTTAAAAATCTTTCCTTATGAAAAATAAGTTGCGTCGATGCTGTGATGATATTAAAATCAGCTTGCTAAATCTTATAATTTAAAATTTTTCTGTGATATAATAAATACAATTAAATTAAAAAAGGAGGCGTTTTATGTATAATCTTGAATTAGAAGTCTGCGGTGGTTGCAATGCAAAAATTCCCGCTGCATCGCTAGATGAGATTCTAAAATCCATACCTAATTTTAAGCGTGACGATATAATAGTCGGTTACGATTCCAAAGATGACAGCGCCGTTATTAATATTGACGATAAAACTGGAATTATTACTACTCTCGACTTCTTCCCGCCAATGGTAAAGGACCCCTATGTTTTTGGACAGATTGCTGCAGCAAATGCCCTAAGCGATATATATGCCATGGGAGCAGATCCAATCTGTGCACTTAACATCGTCGCCTTCCCCGAAGAAGGTAGAGTTGAAGTATTAGAAGAAATTTTAAAGGGCGGAGCCGACAAAGTTATTGAGGCTCGCGCAAGCCTTGTTGGAGGACACTCCATTCATGACCCAAAAGTAAAGTACGGCATGACTGTTATTGGAAGATGCGACATAGAAAAAATTTGGCAGAACAATACTCCAAATCCTGGTGACAAATTAATTTTAACTAAGCCTCTTGGAGTAACTCTTGTAGTAAACTCTCATTCAGTTGATATTGCAAGTGACGAAGAATTTGAAAATGCCGTTAAGTCAATGACAAAGCTAAACAAATATGCCAAGGATGTTCTTCGTAAATATAATATTTCAAGCGCAACAGATGTCACAGGTTTTGGACTTTTGGGACATCTAAGCGAAATGGTTGGAGATGAATTTACTGCAGTTCTAAATGCAGATGAGATTCCAATCCTTCCTGGTGCAAAGCACGCTGCCGATGAATTTGTATTCACAAAGGGCGGACAGAGAAATAGGCTCTTTATGGAAAATAGTGTTGAATTTCAAGTAGATGACTTTGCGCTAGAAGAGGTGCTATACGATCCACAGACTTCTGGTGGACTTTTAGTTTCAATCGACAAAGATGAAGCAGAAGATGCACTTAAAGAGCTAAGAGAAAATAATGTAGAAGCTTCCATCATCGGAGAAATACACAAAAAATTTGACAAAAATATTTTTATAATTTGAGAAAGGAAAACAATATGAAACAAGTAGATGCAAGAGCAGTAGAATGTCCAATGCCTGTAATTATGGCAAAAAGAGTTATAAAAGAAGGCGAAAGCGAATTTGTAGTTTTAGTTAAAGAGCAAATCGCCGTTGATAATCTAAATAAAATGGCAAAGCAAATGAATTTTGAAACTTCCGTAACAGAAAAAGATGGCGAGTTTGAAGTTCAATTTAAAAAATCTAGCGAAAAAATTTCAACTGAAGAAAAATCAGAAAACTACATCGTAGTATTTGATGCAGATAAAATTGGCGAAGGCGACGTAGACTTTAGCAAAAAGTTAATCGAGAGCTTTATCGTGGCACTTACTGAACAAGATAATTATCCAGACTATGTAATTTGTTACAACCAAGGCGTGTTCCTAACTACAGAAAGAGAAAATACTGTTGAAGACTTTAAAAAACTTGAAGCAGGCGGCGTTAAAATTCTATCTTGCGGACTATGTCTTGACAATTACGGCTTAAAAGAAAAATTAAAAGTAGGCAAAGTTACTAATATGTATGAAATCGTGGGACTCATGGCTTCTCACAAAGTTGTAAGACCTTGATGGAATATATTCTCTACACCTTTGACTCCACAACAGAGGCGATGAAATCTGAAATTGCCCTTGAAAATAAAAAAATTAAGGCAAGGCTCGTTCCCCTGCTTCCAGAAATCGACGCAGGTTGCGGCCTTGCTCTTAGATTTTCAAAAATTTTTTATAAAGAAGTGGAGGATATTTTTAAATCAGAGGATTTAAGTTATAAAGAAAGATATATTTTAAATTATGAAGATGGAAGTAGAAAGGCCAAGGTTTTAAAATATGATTTACTTTGACAATGCTGCCACAACTATCGATAAAAGTGAGAAGGTCGCCCACGCAATTTATGAGTCCATAATGTCAAAAAAATATGCCAACCCTTCGCGAGGTTCTTATGAGTTAAGTGTAAATTCCCTAAGGAAGATGTTTGAAATAAGAAAATCTGTTGCAAATTATTTTGGCATCGACGATCCCCTTAACGTTATATTTACACCAAATATCACCTTTGCGCTAAATTTTATAATTAGGTCTCTTTTTAAAAGTGGCGATCACATAATAACAAGTGTTGCTGAACACAACTCTGTATTAAGGCCACTTTATGATTTTGAAAAACACGGTGGCGAGATTTCTTTTATCGATATAGACGATAATTTTAATTTAAAGCTAGATGAAATTGAGCCGCAAATTAAAGAAAACACAAAAGCCGTTATAATAACTGCTGCTAGCAATGTGTCTGGAAAAATTACAGATTTAGAAAAAGTTTATAAAATTTGTAAAAAGAACAATTTAAAACTTATAATAGACGGAGCGCAACTTGCAGGTGTAAAAAAATTTAGTCTTAAAAATTTTGACGACACAATTTTTGCCTTCACAGGTCACAAGGGACTTCACGGACCACAGGGCACTGGTGGATTTTTGATTAAGGGAGACTTTAGCTTTAATCAAGTTTTCTCTGGAGGATCTGGCTTTGATTCTTTTTCCAAGACTCAACCTCACCACATCCCCGAACTTTTTGAACCGGGAACGGCGAACCTCCACTCCTTTGTTGGACTTGAAGCTGCAATTAAAGAACTTGAGGAAAATGAGCCCTATGAAAGACTAAATAATCTCACTAAACTTCTCTACACTGAACTTAAGAAAAATAAAAATTTAGAGTTTTACACAGTTTTAGAAGATGAAAATGCGCCCATCGTTTCAATAAATATAAAGGGAATGGATGCAAACACAGCTTCAGAAATTTTGGACGAAGAGTATGGCATATGCACAAGAGCAGGCTCTCACTGTGCTCCACTTTTCCACGAGCGGGTGGGCACAAGAAATAGAGGAATACTAAGACTTAGCCTCTCTCACTACAACACAGAAGAAGAAATTTATAAAGTAGCAGAAGCGATTTCTGAAATTTCAAATAATTTATAATAAAAAACCTCCTGAACCAATGTATCGTCACATCAATTCAGGAAGTTTTTGTAAATTTTTTAAACTCAATCTATTTCTCTAAATATATTAATTTTTCTTCATCAATTCTAAAAAATAATTCGTCTCTACTTCTAAGATCAGTCCACTTTTCTTTTTCCAAGTCAATTCTAAGATAACCATCTCCACTTGTGCCCTTTTCTCTAACTATTAAACAGTAGCCAAAGAGCTCCTCAATTTCTTTTATGATTTCAAGTGGATATGTATTCTCGTCTATCTTTTTATCTACTATCTCGATGTAGTGACTTCTCATTCCAACGGCGTCACATTTTTTATAATTTAAAAGCTTTAAATTTATTCCCCAATTTTTTGCGAAATATAAATTATTATCTATCTTCTCAAGCGGTGAAAAGTTTTTGCAACCAGATAGCTCCGCTGCAGAAATTGTAACTGGATTTTTAAATAAATCCTTTGTCTTCTTCATCTCTTCAGAAAAACCATTTTTCATTATGACGATGGAGTCGCACATTCTATAGACTTCGTCGCGGTCGTGAGATACAAAAAGTGTTGGAATTTTATATTTTTCAATCATGCTCTTTATTTCAAGTTCAATAAGCCATCTGAGGTAGCCATCTATTGCAGAATAGGGCTCGTCGAGAAGAAGTAGCTCTGCGTCATTTACAAGGATTCTCGCAAGGGCAGCTCTTTGCTTTTCTCCTCCAGAAATTTCGTCGGGCCTATTGTCCTTTACGCCTATTAAATTCATCTCTTCAAGTTTTTTACTTACAATTTCATCTGCATCTTTATTTTGGCCGCGAATTCCAGTTTTTATATTTTCATAAACGCTCATGTTGGGGAAAAGCGCGTAGTCTTGGAACAAAAATCCAACGCGCCTCTCTTGCGGCTTTAGATTTATTTTTTTGTCTGAATTAAATAATTCTCGTCCATTTAAGACAATTTTTCCGCTATCAGGTTTAATTATCCCCGCAATACACTTAAGTGTTAAACTTTTGCCACTTCCAGATGCACCCAAAATTCCAAGGACATCGTCGTCGCTTTTAAAGTCCACATCTAATTTAAAATTTCCAAAATTTTTTAAAATATTTACTTCTAACATTTTACACTCTCATTTTACTTCCATAATTATTTGACTCGAGAATATTGATGACGAGAAGAACTGCAAGTGATATCAACACATTTATGATGACCCACTTATATGCAAGCGCGTCCTGTCCAACTCTCCAAAACTGATAGACAGTTGTAGAAATTGTAGCAGTTCTGCCAGGAATGTAGCCACTTACCATGCTCGTTGCACCGTATTCGCCAAGAGCTCTTGCAAAGGATAGAATTACTCCCGCCAAAATTCCCTTCTTGCAATTTGGCATAGTGATCTTCCAAAAAATCCAAGTGTTGCTCTTTCCTAGAGTCTCGGCAGCGTATTTTAAATTCATATCGAAGGACTCAAAGGCACCGCGTGCCGTGCGATACATCAGTGGAAAAGTCACAATTGTCGTTGCAATTATAGAAGAGTACCACTTCATAATAAGATTTACTTCAAATAAATTTTGAAGTGCTCCCCCTATGCCGCTATTTGGACCAAAAGTTTTTATTATGAAAAATCCAATTACTGTCGGAGGCAAAACTAGTGGCAGAGTGAGTATCATGTCGCAAATTCCCTTTAGGATGGGATTTAATTTTTTCACATAGTAGGCAAAGAATATCCCTAAAAAAAATGTTATTACTGATGAAATTGTCGCTATTCTTATGGAATTAAATAAGGGAAATAGATCCATCTTCATAATTATTTTACTGGAATAAAACCAGCATCCACAAAGACTTTACTTGCATCATCAGTCTTTAAGTAATCTAAAAACTTTTGTGCTTCGTCTTTATTTTTTGCATTTTCTAAAACTGCTGCTGGATAAATAACTTTGTTATCTAGCATGTCATCATCTGCCTCTGCAACAATTTTAAGATCAAAGACCTTTGCATCTGTTGCATAAATTATCCCTGCATCAACTGTGCCTTCGCTAACCCAAGAAGCAACTTCGCGCACATTTGAGCCAAATGTAACTTTATCTTTAATCTCATCGAAGATTCCAAGATTTCTAAGTATTTCTTCTGAATATTGACCAACTGGCACATCTTCGTTTCCAAGGGCGATGGTCATGGCTTTATCTGTGTTTAAATCGCGAAAGTCAGTAATATTATTTTTATTTTTCTCTGGCACAACTAAAGTTACCTTGTTTTCTAATAGATCAGTTCTAGAACTGCTGTCGATTGCAACTTTTCCGTTATAAGCTTCATTCTTGCTGTCGAGCTCATTCATTTGCTTTTCTGCTGCAGAAATAAATAAATCTGCATCTGCTCCCTCAACAATTTGTGATTTTAGTGTTCCTGAAGAGTCAAAGTTAAAAATTAAATTTACGCCTTCGTTTTCTTTTTCGTAATTTTCTTTTATCTCTTCCAAAACATCTGTCATTGAAGCAGCTGCAAATACTACTAAATCTTTCTTCTCAGCTGTAGTATCATTTGTTTTTTCGGCTTTATTTTTTTCTCCGCCACATGAAGCTAGAGATATTGCTACTAGTAAAACCAAAAATACCGCAAAAATTTTTTTTACTTTCATGTTTCCTCCAAAATTTAATGGAATAGTTTTTAGCTTTCAATGATTTTTATCTCATCTCCAACTTTTACTACTCCACCCTTTAATACAACTGTAAAAATTCCCTCGTTAGGCATTATGCACTCTCCGACCTTGTTTTTGATTGCACAGCCCTTGTGACACTCTTTGCCGATTTGACTAACTTCTTGAATTGTCTCTCCAATTTGAAGTTTAGTTCCAACGGGAAGTTCATAAAGAACTATACCCTCAGTTGTAATATTTTCAGCAAAGTCTCCGTCCTTTAAGTTTGGCACGAGCTTTCTCATTTTTCCAATGGACTCTTCGGCTAACAGGCTCACTTGTCTGTGCCACTTGCCTGCATGGGCATCACCTTCAAGTCCAAAATTTTCTATAAAAAGTCCCTCACTTTGTGGAGTTTTAACAGTTCCTTTTTTTAATGATTTATTTATCGAAACAACTTTTGCCATTTTACACCTCATACTGTTTAAAATTTCCAAGAAGTGTGTCAAGTCCGTGGGATAGGCTTGGTAAAATTGCCATTACACTTTCCTTTACGGCCTTTGGGCTTCCCGGAAGATTTATAATTAGCGAATCTTTTCTTATTCCGCTTGTCGCTCTTGAAAGCATCCACTGATTAGTCTTATCCTTTGAATAGAGCCTTATCGCATCTGAAATTGACTCTGCAGATTTTTCGATTACAAGTTCTGTCGCCTCGGGAGTTACATCTCTCTTGCTAAAACCTGTTCCGCCAGATGTAAAAATTAGTGGAACTCTTTTCTCGTCACTAAGTAAAACTAGCTCATCCTTAATTTTTTCGATTTCATCTGGAATTATATTTGAATAAACTAAATTAAAATTACTTGGCATCACATCTTTAAAAGCCTGGATTACATAATCTTTATTTTCACCAGTAGATCTCGTATCACTAATGACAACTGCGGCGTAGTCATAAGTTCTATCGTCCTTTTCTTCGTAGACGAAGTGGCCAGATTTTCCTCCAGTTTTTTCAACCAAGTGAATATTTTCAATAGTCATGGACCTATCCATGGACTTGCACATGTCATATACAGTTAAAAGTCCGCAGGATACTCCAGAAATTGCCTCCATCTCTACACCAGTTTTTCCTTCGCACTTTACTTCCACTTCACAAAAGAGAAGTTCTTCTTCAAAATAAAAGTCAACATGAATTCCACTAAGAAGTAGAGGATGTGCCATTGGAATCATATTTGGAGTGTTCTTTACTCCCTGTATCGCAGCAACTTGTGCAATCGAAAGGACATCTCCCTTTTTTATTTTTTCGCTTTTAATCGCATCGATTGTTTCTTTTTTAAGTCTAATGGAGCCTATTGCAACAGCTCTTCTTAAAGTCTTGCTCTTGCCCGATATGTCAACCATTTGGCCCCTTCCGTTTTCATCAAGATGTGTAAACATTTATCCTCCAATACTATTCATTGCGCTTTCTATGCTCTCCCCTTCAAGCAGGTGATGCCTAAGGGGCTTAATGCTCATGGCCTCATCAATATATCGACGAATGTCTTCTCCTTTTCTTAGAGGAGTCTTAATATCGACAACACTGTCGCTGTGAAGGCAGGGTTTTAATTTTCCATCAGCGGTTAGCCTCATTCTGTTGCAGTTTTCGCAAAAATTGTGACTCATCGGCTCGATAAATCCAATTCTTCCCCTTGAACCTTCAAGTTTATATAATTTTGCAGGCGAACTTATATCGTCATTTTCTATTTTTCTAAGATTGTGAGTCTTTATAATTTCATCGCCACTTATAAATTTTTCTTTCGCATAATCTGCTACAGGTCCAATTGGCATAACCTCAATAAACCTCACATCAATATCTCTATCCATCGTAAGATTTAAAAAATTATTTATTTCGTCGTCGTTTATTCCCTTTAGAAGAACTGTGTTAATCTTTATCTTTAGTCCCTCATCAAAGGCCACATCTATCCCCTCGAGCACATCCTTTAAATCTCCCTTAGTTAGTTTTTTAAAAGTCTTAGGGTTCAATGTGTCAAGAGAAATGTTTACGCGATCAAGTCCCGCCTTTTTTAGATCCTTTGCATATTTTTTAAGATAAGAACCATTCGTCGTCATGGCAAGGTCCTTTATCTTTTCAATGTGACCGAGCGCCTCTATGAAGTGAATGATTCCCTTTCTAATTAGCGGTTCTCCACCTGTGATTCTAACTTTATCCACGCCACCTTCAACAAAAAGATGAGTGATGTAGTAAAGCTCTTCATAAGTCAATATGTCTTCTCTATTTATTTTACAAACTCCGTCCTCGGGCATGCAATACTTGCATCTAAAGTTGCAAAGATCCGTCACGGAGATTCTAAGATAATTAATTTTTCTATTAAAACCATCTAGCATAAAGCTTCACTGTCCTTAATATTATTTTAAAAACAGTATAACATAATATATCACTCTAATAAATACAAAAAATAAATACCAGAGCAGGTATGTTACAAGCTCTGGCATCTAAGTCTTTTTATGTTTTTAAATGCAGATGATTCTTACTTAAAAATATAAGCATCTTTATTTTTATGACTCTATTTTTATTTTACATTAAAATCATCTTTCATTTTGGTTTATAAATATTTGCACAAGCATGCACAAATACTAAATGTACATATCTTAAACCCGTTCATCTAAAATTAAAGTTTAAAAAACTTTTGAAATTCTGCTATAGTTTTATCCAAGAGTTCTTCGTCAAGCTCCATTGTTTTAAGCTTGTGCGCCTCTTCGACAATTGATCTTAATTTTACATTTTCTCTTTCTTCCAAAGACTTTTCAGCAACTTGAACATAGCCACCAATAGTTCTAAATTTAGTAACCATTCTGTGTTCATCTTCTATGTGACCCATTAAGTATCCTAGAGTCCAGTCCTTGTTAGTCTCAGTCAAGACGCATTTGTGATTTACGAGAACTCCATTTTTCTTTAGCTCTAGTAAAAATTCACGGAGCTTGTTTCTGTCAAAGTCTGAGAAAATTAAGAACTCGCTTCTTCCTTTTGTCTCCCCGGATTCTTCTTTTAGAAATAAGTCCCCCACCTTATCTTCTAAATTCTCGTCACTTAAAAGCCCCACGTCAATTCCATAATTTTTGGCAGTGTCTTTTAAAATTTCTGATCTCTCACTAGTTAGTCCATAAGCCAAAACTTTTTCCATCAAATCCTCCTTAAACTTATTAATTATTCTTGAATAACTTCAATTTTATATCCGTCTGGATCCTTTACAAAGAAGTACTTTGTTCCGCCATCATTAAGTCCAACAATGTCTGTTACATAGCAACCTTTTTCCAAAAGCTCTTCCCTAAACTTTATGATGTCGCTATTGGAGATGGCAATATGTCCGTAACCGTCGCCAATTTCATAAGGTTCTTCTCTGTCATAATTGTAAGTTAGTTCAAGTTCATAATCGCTATTTGGTAATTTTAAAAAATAAAGCGTAAATTCTTTTTCTGGAAAATCCTTTATCCTACTCTTTTCAAAACCCAAATTTTTTGTATAAAATTCTACAGATTTTTCAAGATCTTTTACTCTGATACAAGTGTGTAAAAATTTCATTTTAACCTCCGTCTAGTTTAGTTCTCAATCTGATACAAATCAGTAAAGAGCAAACGGCTCGGCAAATAAACTTCAATAAAATCAGTTAAAACAGTAATCTTAACTGGAAGTTTTGGACCCTTGTCTCCATCAAGGTCAATATTTATCTCTTCATTTTTAGAAGACCTTATCTCAATTTCTTGAGCTTCGAAGTAATCGATGTTCTCGTTTTTTTCAGCCATCCCGACGATTGCTGAACCAAAAACCGAAAGTTTTTTGATGATGGAGTCATCGGAAAGTATAAAGACTTTTGCCAAACCTGCATCTTCTTTAATTTCATCAGTTATTTTAAACTTACCCATTTTATTAGTTATACTCACGAGAACGTGATCAACATATCCTGAGTAGTGATGATTATCACCTGTCACTTCAAGCTCATACTCAACTGAATCCTTCATCTTGTCCACAGATTTTTTTGCATAGGCGAAGTTTCCAAATTTAGTCTTCTCTTCAACAGTTACTTCGTGTATGGCTTCAGGAACTGGCCCAATTGATGCAAACATGCTAAAGACCTGGTCGTTGCAAACTCCAAGATTAATCTTTTTTGTCTTATCAAACTTCATTGACCTTATTGCAATATCTTTTATCTGCGAAATTCCAAGACTCTGTGCAAGTAAATTGCCCGTGCCTCCTGGGAAGATACATAATTTTGATTTAGAATTTGATTTATACATTCCAAGGAGCACCTCGTTAATTGTGCCGTCTCCTCCATAAACAGCTATGGAGTGATAGCCCTCACAAGATGCATCTTCTGCAATTTTTGTTGCATCGCCAGGGCCCTTTGTCTCCATTAAAGTAACTTCGTCAAAATATTTATTTAAATGTTTTTTAATTCTATCTACTAAGGTTATGGCAGCTTCGTTGCCTGATGTAGGATTGTAAATTAAAACTATATTCTTCATCTGTCCACCTGTTAATAAACTATCATTCCACCATTTGGAGAAATAATTTGACCTGTCATGTAAGAATTTTTATCAGACACCATAAATGAGACGAGCTCTGCAATCTCAGTTGTCGTTGCAAGTCTTCCCATTGGAATATCTTCTGATAAGACGCAGAGGTTCTCTTCACCTATCTCATTTGTCATAGTCGTGTCTACAGCTCCAGGAGCTACTGCATTTACAGTTATTCCTGAATAGCCAAGCTCTTGGGCAAGTGCCTTAGTTAGTGCATTAATTGCCCCCTTTGTGGCCGAATAGTGACATTCCATAGATCCTCCAACAATTCCCCAAATAGAAGTCATATTAAGTATTTTACCACTTTTTTTATCAAGCATATAGGGCAGTGCTGCATGAATGCAATTGTAGACTCCCTTTACATTCACATCAAAAATTTCATCCCAAGACTCTTCGTCGATATCTTGGAAAAGTTTGTAACTTGAGATTCCGGCATTATTTATCAAAATATCTACGCCTTTAAATCTCTTCTTAACTTCATCAAACATTTTTTCCACTTCATCAGATTTTGTTATGTCAGCTTTAATTGCCAAAGCGTCCTTATGTCTATTTCTTATTTCTTTTTCTAAGGCTTTGGCCTCTTTTTCACTTTTATTATAATTAATAATTATGCGGTAATCTTCCATTGAAAGCCTTCTTGCAATTTCTGCTCCAATGCCTCTAGAAGATCCGGTAATTAATACAGTTTTCATTATTCACCTCAAAATACTTGTAACCTTTAATTCTTTGAGTTATTATATAAAAAAAGATTAAAGGAAGGTATCTATGAATAATTATATAATATCTACTGACACTTGTGTAGATTTTGAGAAATCTTATTGCGAAGAAAATGACATAAACCTCGTGCCAATAAATGTAGTAATCGACGATGAATTCTACAGTTCCTATGATCTTGATTTAGATAAATTTTATTCTGCTCTAAAAAGTGGCGAAAATATAACGACGACAGCATCTAATCCACAAACTTTTAAAGAATCTTTTGAAAAGATTTTAAAAGATGGAAAGGACTTAGTACATATTTCCTTTTCAAGTGGACTATCCTCATCTTATAACAATGCCCAACTTGCAATAAATATGTTAAGGGAAGAGTTCCCTGAGAGAAAAATTTTATTAGTAGACTCACTCGCTGCGACAAACTGCCAGTCTCTACTAGTTGACATTGCCGTTGAAATGCAAAAGAAAGATAAGAGTGTAGAAGAAGTAGCTGATGAGATTTCTTCACTTGCTTATAAATATGATGTAGACTTTATTATTAGCGACTTATTCTTCTTACAAAGAGGAGGACGCGTATCTAAATCTCAAGCCGTACTTGGAACAGCACTAAACATAAATCCAATTCTTACACTTAATAAAGTTGGAAAAATTGTCCAAACAGACAAAGTTAGAACTAGAAAAAAAGCTATCAAGAAAATTTTTGATAAATTTGTAGAGTTTTACGACAGAGATTTTAATTCAAAAGTATTTATCTCTCACGGAAATGCAAAGGAAGATGCAGAGGCTCTTCGCGATAAACTTCTAGATTACGATAAAAATTTAGAAATAGTTTTTCTAAATGAGTCAATAACAATCGCATCTCACACAGGCCCAGGCACACTTCTTATGGCCTACATTTCTACAAATCCAAAAGCTGAATAATTTTAAAAGCATTGCCAGTGGCAGTGCTTTTTTTGTTAAAATTTTAAGTGTGATTTTATTAATTGTACTTTATCACACTTGTGATATATAATAATAAATATAGATAAAAAGATTATCAGGAGGTTTTTATGAAGAAAAATGTAGCTATAATGGGCTTTGGTAGAATCGGAAGGGACGCTCTTAGAATTTGGGCATTAAGAGACGATGTAGATTTTGAAATCACTCACGTTGCCGTTAGAAATATAGAAAAGACTCTTAAAGAAAGAATGCACCTTTTCAAATTCGACACAATCTACAGAAGATTCCCAGGAGAGCTTGAATTTGTAGAAGATGGAATGATTGTTAATGGCAAAAAAGTAACTTTTATCGAGTCCAAAACACCTGCTGAAATGGACTGGAAATCTCTTGGCATTGATATAGTAATAGATTCATCAGGAGCATTTAAAAATAGAGAACAAGCAATTGGCCATATTGAAAGCGGAGCAAAAAAAGTTGTTTTAACTTCACCAGGAAAGGGCGACGACTTAACTGTTGTTCTTGGAGTTAATGACGACAAATACGACCCAGAAAAACACAATATTATCTCAAACGCAAGCTGTACAACAAACTGCCTTGCTCCAGTTACAAAAGTAATTCTTGAAAACTTTGGAATTAGAAAAGGACTTATGTCTACAGTTCACGCATACACAAATGACCAAAACATTCACGATGCAGTTCACAAAAAAGACATGAGACGTGCAAGAATGGGTGCAGAAAATATTATTCCTACATCAACAGGAGCTGCAAAAGCTGTTGGAAAAGTTATTCCAGAAGTTGATGGAATCCTTACAGGATTTGCACTTAGAGTTCCAGTGCCAACAGGATCCCTTGTTGATGTTACATTTGAACTTGAAAAAGAAGCAACTGTAGAAGAAATTAACGCAGCAATCAAGAAAGCTTCAGAAAATGAAATGAAGGGAATTTTAGAATATTCAGAAGACGAACTAGTTTCTTCAGATATTATCGGAAACGAACACTCTTCAATTTTTGATTCTAAACTTACAACAGTTAATGGCAATATGGTAAAACTAATTTCTTGGTATGACAACGAATGGGGTTATACTGAAAGAGTAATCGACCTTACAGAAAAAATTGCAAAATTAATGTAATTTATTTAGAAAGTAAAATTTAATATTTAAAAATAAAAGAGGCTATGAAATCATAGCCTCATATTTTTTATAAATTAATAAGATTTCTTTAGCTTTATTAAAAGTTTCAGGCTATGAAAATAATAGCCCCTTTTTTATTTATAACGAAATTTCAAATTATCTAATTCCGCCGCCACTTCCTCCACCGAAGGAGCCACCGCCACCTCCGCTAAAGGATGAACCTCCACCACCTGATGAAGATGATGAAGTCGCGCTGTTATAAGCAGACTGAACATTACTTGAAAAATTATTCGTTAGAATAATAAAAGTTGTCATGTCCATTCCATTAATATCATAGCCAGGATCGACTATCTTAAGCTGTTCATAAACTTTATCAGCTATCCCAAAATATGCAGCCCAAATTAAATAATCTTTCCAAAGTGATACTTCTTTTACTTCTCTTTCTGATAAAAGTGAGTAGTCCTCAAGATATTTTTTAAAACCAAAAACTTTCTTTTTAAGCTCATAAGCTACATCAGTCTCATAAGTCTTTTCGCGTTTAAATATCCCAAGAACTTTTTTCTCAATTACTTCGTAACCGCCAATTGACTTAATATATCTTTTGGAATTTTTGCTAAGAGTCTCTTGAAGGTCGCTGTATTCGTCGTAGTGCTTCTTGATGTACTTTGTAAACTCCTTCTCAGAAAGAATATTGTCGTCGCCGCTTGCACTTACAATCATATCCCAAAGATCTTCCTCGGCTGTATTATCAAACTCGCCCTTATCACCAATAATAAGGCTCAGGCTGTCTCTCTTAAAGATTAAACCAACTTCATCTTTTCTTTCTTTTAACTTCTTCTCAAAGACCCACTTTAAAATATATGCCGAAAGAACATCTTCCATCTCTGGATAAACAAGTCTATAGGTCCTTGCAAAATCCTCATCTGGAATATCTCTATAATAGGGAAGCTCTTCCATATCTATAGTTCTGCCTTTTATATCTTCAGAGCCTTTATTTATATTTCTAATAAATTGAAATATAATAAAAACAATTATAATGTTAAAAATAACTGAAAAGAATGGCCAAAAAATAAATCCAAAGAACGGATGCCTTGAAGATGTGCCCTGCGAATCGTCATAATAATTATCTTCGCTTGCTCTCGCATTAGTGCTGTTGCCGCCATTTCCATCACTTGGGCTCGCACCTACCATCGCCTCATCTATAAGCTCATCGCTGGTCCAATTTTGATTATTCGAAGTATTAAATATTTTTCCTTCAAAAATTCCAAGAAGTACCATGTAATTAGATGAACTCATGGGCTCTTCTGTATAGGCATAGAGATTGTCATTATTTATCTCAGTTTTTCCAGTATAACCAAATCCCCAAATCCTCGTGCTCGGATAAGAGTACACTAGTCCAGCGTCATTATAAACCCTTACGCTTGCCCTTTCCGTTGGATTCATTCCATCGTTTAAAAATTTCCAGTAGAAGGCTTGATAATTATCTTTTAAATTAAATACAAAGTTTGAAAGATTGTATTCTGTAACGAAAGTATGCTCGCCATAATCTCCAAATCCAAAGCAAATTTCATATCCATCACCTGTGTCAACTACCCCATATTTGTGGGCCTTCTCTTCTCTTGACTTATTGATGTCCCAGCTTTCTACCTTCTCAAGTAGATTCCCACTTTCATCATAAACTTTAACATCAGAAAGCTCTGTCTCTCCCATATTTCCAAGAGAGATAAAGTTCTCTGTGCCCTCGTCTGTGTAAAAAGATCTCGTTTCTTTTACACTTGCCGAGCCGTCAGAGTGAAGACTTACTTCCAAATCTATGGAGTGCATGTTAACTTCTGCAAATACATTTGAAGTTATTACTATGAGCACCAAAAAAATTGTACAAATAGATGTGTATAATTTTTTCATAATACTTACCAAGATGGCATGTCAGTTTTACCTGAAGAATTTTTGAAATACTCTTCTTGTTTAAATCCAAACATTGACGCCACTATATTTGATGGAAAACTTTGAATTTTCGTATTTAATTTTGTAACTGTGTCGTTATAAATCATACGAGACATGCGGACATTTTCTTCGTAGGAATTTATTGAGTTCATTGTGCTTTTATAAACTTCAGATGCCTTTAAATCTGGATAAGCCTCTGCAACTGCGTTTATTCTAGTAAGAGCCTTAGAAAAAGCGTCGTCGTCTCTTTCAACATCACGAGCTGATGCATCTCTATCTATATTTGTCCTTTTTTCAGTGATGTCTCTTAAGAGGCTTGCCTCATGTTCTGAATATTTTTTTGTCGCCTCGATTAGACTACTCACAGCGTCCCATCTCGATTCAACTTGAGCTGCAATATTTGCCATTGAATTTTTCACCATCTCTCTAAGTTTTACAAGAGAGTTGTAATTTGTCATTATAAATAACAAAAGAAGAACTACAATGACGATTATAATAATAAGAGTCATAACTACCTCCTCATAAATTTAATTAATTAATCTCTACCCTAATTAAATTCATAATTTGTCAAAACTGTATTAAATTTAGATATACAAATCGTAAAATTTATCAATGTGCAAATAAAAAACTCACCACTTGGGTGAGCTATAAACTATTTATAATAAAAAATAAGCTCACAACTTGGTGAGCTCAAAAAATATTAAATTTACCAAACATTTATTATTAGAGCCGACACATCATCGCTCTGCGGTCCATCTAAAAATTTATCAAAATTTTTCTCAAGAGTTTCCAACACATCGATGTTTTTTATTTTCACAATGTCTTCCACTCTCTTCATGCCGTAGGCTTCTCCAGCTCTATTTCTATTTTCAACAACTCCATCAGTCATAAATAGAAGTTTGTCGCCGGCGTAAATATCAATTTCATACTCTTCGTAATTTGGATTTGCGAAGAACCTAGAAATCGGATAGCCACTTGAAACAAGTCTTTCTATCTCGCCATCTCTTACTCTCATAGGAAGTGGCAAGTGACCTGCATTGGCATAGACAAAAGAATTTTTTCTCCTGTTGTAAACTCCATAAAAGCAAGTGAAGTAATTTTCTATTTCAAGACGAAGTGTCGTGAATCTATCAGATATTGACCTTAACATCTCCTTAGGTGATAGCATAATGTTTATATTTGATGTCCTAATCATGGACTTAATAAACATAGTCACCATTGATGCAGCAAATCCATGACCAACAGAGTCTGCCATATAAATTGCAATGTGGTCATTATCTATTTCAAAAACATCAAACATATCGCCACTTAAAATATTAGACGGCTTGTAGATGTAATTTACTTTAAGATTTTTTTGAAAACCTCTGTCGGGAAGCATAGTCCTTTGAATTTTTGATGCTGAATTGGTTTCGTTGGTCATGATTTTATTTTTCTTAATCATTTCTTTTTGAAGTTTTCTTGCCATTGTCACATTTCTAAAAACTTCAACTACGCCAATTATCTCCCCATTCGTGCCAATTACCGGTGAGCATTTTACTGAAAAAATTAAGTTTCCAATATTCTCTTCTCTTTGGATAACTTCACCAGTCTGAAGGGCACGCCTTGTTATGGAAGGATCAAAAACATCGTCTCCAATTCTGCAAACAAGTTGTTCGCTGTCATATCCAAGCATCTCTTCCATTGCTTGGTTTACAAAGACTACTTTTTCATTTGTATCTAAAACTCGAATTAAATCTGCAATTCCATTTAGAACTTGCAGGTCAATTTTTTTGTGGTTAAGGTCTTTACTCACGATACACCTCGGTGCAATTATTTTTTATAGGGCTTTGGTCCAAAGTATTGATAATAGTAGGATCTGAGTCTCCCGTTGTACAACTTTCTATTTCTGTCTGCCTTTTTGCCAAAATTCTTTTCGAATTTTTCGTTGGCAGAAATTATATAAAAAGACCAAGTGTCCAGATATTTATATAATTTTCCAAGTTCTCTATTTAACTCGTCTACATCTTTTTTCCCAATTCTCTCTCCATAAGGAGGGTTTGTAATTAAAACTCCGTAGTCGTTTGGAAGATCAAGCTCTCTAATGTCTTTTTGGAAAAATGAAATGTCCTCTTCAAGTCCCAAAATCTCGCTGTTCATGCGCGCAATCTCAATTGCTTTGTGTGAGATATCTGATGCAATGATTGATAACTTTTTGTTGTAGTCAATCTCCTGATAGCACTTCTTCTTTTCTTCCTTAAATTCGTCGGGATCAATAAAGGCAAATTTTTCAAAATCAAATTTTCTCATAAGACCTGGCGCAACATTTTTTCCTATCATGGCCGCCTCTATTGGAATAGTTCCAGATCCACAAAATGGATCTGCCAAAATCCTATCCTCGTTCCAATAACTTAAAAGAATTAGAGATGCAGCTATAGTCTCTGAAAGTGGGGCCTTGTAATTTACTTCTCTATATCCCCTTTTGTGAAGTCCATCTCCCGATGTGTCGATGGTAATTTCTGCAACATCATTAAGTAGAGAAACTTCAATTCTAACTCGCGGACCACTTTTTTCAAACCACGATACATTGTATTTTGTTCTTAGTTTTTCAATGATCGCCTTTTCAGTAATTCTTTGGCAGTCTGAAATTGAAAATAGTTTAGACTTTCTGCTTCGCCCTTCAATGATGAAGTTATCGTCTTCTCTTAAAAAATAAGTCCAATCAATGTCATAGACTTTGTCGAATAATTCTTCAAAAGTTGTTGCAGGAAATCTATCTACAAGAATAAGAATTCTTTCTGCAGTTCTAAGTCTTAGATTTAAAACAGCAATGTCTTTAAGACTTCCTTCTATTTCAATTTTTCCGTCTGTAACTTTTAAATTTTCATATCCCAACTCTATAAGTTCTCTTTTTGTAACTGCTTCCAGCCCAAAATTTGTCGTTGCAATTAATTTTACTTTATCCATCTCGCACCTCAAGTACTATTATACAAGATATAATTTTCTTTGTCTTTATTTTGTGTATTTTTTTAATTAAAGGGTATTATTATTTTGTAAGAAATTTTATAAATTTTATTGGGGGTATATTAATGAAATTAACCGAAACAATTCAAACTGCTGATTGGAAATCTGAAAAACACGTTCCTGCAATCATCGTAGATAAAAAAGACGGAGTTCTTAACATTAAAGCTCACGTTGGTGAAGAAGTTGCTCACCCAAATACATTAGAACACCACATTGCATGGATTAAAGTATTCTTTAAACCTGAAGGAGCTAAATTCCCAATCGAAGTTGGTTCATATGAATTTTCAGCACACGGCGAAGAAGATCTATTCACAGAACCATGTGTAGAAACTTCTGTAAAAACTGACAAAGGTGGAGAAGTTTATGCACTAAGCTATTGCAATATCCACGGACTTTGGGAAAATTCTCTAGAAGTTTAATTTAAATTTAAAATTTTTATATCAGTTAAAGAGAGATTTTAATAATCTCTCTTTTTTTTGCAGATAATTTATCACAACAAGTGCAAAAAAAATAAGCGACCTAAGTCGCTTTAAGATTTTAATTTTAACTTTCTATTTAAGTCGATGCTCTATACAAGTCCCAGTAATGATAAAATTCCTGTTGAATTTAACCAAATTAATAAAATCAAAACTGGCGCTATATATTTAATTAATACGCTCCAATAACTTTTTGCTTTAAATTCCAAAGTGCCGTGATTTGTAATCTCTTCTGTCGCCTTGTCAGTTCCCCACACATGACCAATTACTATGCACATCAAAAGTCCACATAGTGGCATTAGAACAGCCTCTGCAATGTATCCCACGAAGTCGAAGAAAGTCATTCCAAAGAACTTCATCTCCCAAACTCCATTAGAAAGTGATTCAGGTATTGAAATTAAAAATATAATTGCACTTAATACATACACTGCTTTTTTTCTGTCCCAGTTTTTGTTGTCAATTAAATAAGATGTTGGAACTTCTAATAGTGATAGTGAAGAGGTTATCGCTGCAAAAAGAACTAATAAGAAGAATAAACTTCCAAAGATAACTCCACCTGGCATTGAACCAAAAACTGATGGCAATGTCACAAAAATAAGTCCAGGCCCTTCTGATGGATCAAAACCAAATGCAAAAACTGCAGGAAGTATTGCGAATCCAGAAAGTATTGCCGCTATTGTGTCAAACAATGGAACCATCACTGCATTCTTTTCCAAGTTTGCTGAGTCTGATAAATAGGACCCATAGGTAATTGTAATTCCCATTCCAAGAGATAGTGAGAAGAAAACTTGACCAAGTGCAGCTGATACTGTTGACATTGAAAGTTTTGACAAGTCTGGCTTTAAGAAAAATTTAATTCCCTCTACTGCTCCAGGAAGTGTAACTGATCTTATTGCAGTTACTATTAAAAGAACAAAAAGAAGTGGCATCATGAATTTTGACGCTCTCTCTATTCCCTTTATTACTCCTGCCTTCAAAATAAATAAATTGATTACTATGAATATAAAAGTCCAAAGAATTGGCTCAAAAGGACTTGATATAAAGCTTCCAAAAAATGATTCTGAGCTTGCACTTACAAATTTAGACTGACCAGTTATATATGAAAATAAATATTTTAAAATCCATCCACCAATTATGTTGTAATAAGTAACTATTAAAAATGCCACAACTACACCAATGACTCCTGCAAAAGTATATTTTTTGGCAATCTTCTTATAAGCTCCAATTGGATTTAGTTTTGTAAATCGTCCAATCGTCATCTCACCCAACATACACGCAAATCCTACAGTAAGCAAAATACAGAGGTAAATCAGTACGAATATACCTCCTCCATTTGTACCAGTCAGATATGGAAATTTCCAAAGATTTCCAAGACCAACGGCAGATCCTACAGATGCCATTAAAAATCCAAAGTTCGAAAAAGTGCCTCTCGTGCCTTTTGAACTTTCCGCTTTCATACTAATTCCTCCCTTTTTTGAATATTTAATGAGAATTGTATAACATTTCACTATCAATTGCAATAGATTTTGGCAAAATAATTTCAATCATTTAAAGTGCCAAATATTTATATTGTAATTAAGACTTTTCTTTGTGGGTTAAAACGGATAAAGTTCATATTGCCTAAAAATTTATTTAAAATAATAAAAATTATTGCAAAAAAATATGGCGAAGTGTTTAGGTACAATGTCCACACTTCGCCATATCACATAATTTATTAATTTTTTTCTTTCATAACTCTAACAAAAAATTTAAAGTTTAATCTCCACTTAAATTTTAAAATAGAGATGCTTTATAAATTTCTAAAATATCTTCTTCTTTTAATTCTTTTACGCCCTTAATTGATCCTCCTGCATTTTCTGCAGCTCTTTTTGCCATCTCTTCTAGATGTTCGTCGTCAATTCCAACTTCTTCAAGAGTCATTGGCACATGAAGTTCTTGTTCGAAGAATGCGTGTAAAGCTCCAATTGCTTTTTTTGCGTCTTGGAATTTGTCATCGCTTGGTTTAATTCCAAATACATTTATTCCAAAGTCGCGAATCATATCAACTGTATCGTCATCAAGAATATAACTTAAAAATCTTGGAGTAAGAATTGCAAGTCCAATTCCGTGAGTTAAGTCGTAGAAAGCTGAAAGTTCGTGTTCCATTGGATGCACTGACCAATTTGTGTCCTTGCCAGTCTTTACAAGTCCGTTAATTGCCCAAGATGATGCCCACATTATATTTGCACGAGCTTCGTAATTTTCTGGCTCTTCAAGTAGAATAGGGCCGTAGTGAATGCAAGTTTTTAAAATTGCCTCAGACATTCTGTTTTGTAGATAAGTGTCTTTATCTAGTGTGAAATAATTTTCCATTGTGTGAGACATAATATCTGCAACGCCTGCTACTGTGTGCTTTGCATTTACTGAATAAGTTATTTCAGGATCAAGTATTGAGAATTTTGGTTTAACAAGTGGTGAGCCAAATCCAAGTTTTTGTTTAGTTTCTGGATTTGTAATAACTCCGCCGCCGTTCATTTCTGAACCTGTTGCTGCAAGTGTAAGGATTGTTCCAATTGGAAGAGCTTTTTCGATTTTTTCTTCTCTAATTACGATTTTCCATGGATCAGCATCGACAAAAGTTGCAGCTGCAATTAATTTTGAAAGGTCTATTACAGATCCTCCACCAATTGCCAAGATAAAGTTTATGTCATTTTCACGAACTATTTTTACACCTTCGCGAGCTGACTCAACTCTTGGGTTTGGTTCAATTCCACCAAGTTCTTTGTAAAAAATATTTTCTTTTTCTAAAATCTTAACAACTTCGTCATAGAGTCCTATCTTTTTAATGGAACCTCCACCGTAAGTTATAAGAACTCTGTCGCCATACTTCTTAATTTCTTTTGGCAAATCTTTTAAATAATCTTTTCCAAATAAAATCTTTGTGTCTACATTCCAAATAAAATCTTTCATAAAATCCTCCTAATTCTTAAACTGTGAATTATAAAGTTTAGCATAAGCTCCATCTAATTTAATAAGTTCCTTGTGGCTTCCTTTTTCCACAATGTCTCCCTTATCTAAAACGAGTATCACATCACTATTTACAATAGTTGAAAGCCTGTGTGCAATTATAAAGTTTGTCCTATCATGAAGTAAGTTCTGCATAGCCTTTTGGATTAGCGCCTCAGTTCTCGTATCGACAGATGATGTCGCCTCATCCAGTATTAAAATTTCTGGATCAGATAAAAGCGCCCTTGCAATAGTAAGAAGCTGCTTTTGTCCTTTAGAGATATTAGATGCCTCTTCATTTAAAACTGTGTCGTATCCATCTGGGAGTTTTTCGATAAAGTTGTGACAATAAGCTTTCTTCGATGCCTCAATCACTTCTTCATAGGTTGCATCTTCCTTGCCATATTTAATATTGTCATAGATCGTGCCCCTAAAGAGCCACGAATCTTGAAGCACCATTCCAAATAGAGACCTCAAGTTCTCTCTCGACACATCTTCTATGTCGACGCCATTTATTTTAATCTTTCCACTATCAATATCATAAAACCTCATTAAAAGATTTACAATAGTAGTCTTGCCTGCTCCAGTTGGTCCAACTATGGCAACAGTTGAGTTTTTAACTACATCTAGATTTAAATTATTTATGATAGGTTTTTTCTTATCATAAGAGAAGTTCACATTTTGAAATTCAATATTTTCAACGGGCCTTTTAATACTATCTGTTACAATTTCTTCTTCCTCATCTACATCTAAAAATTCAAAAATTCTCTCGCCAGATGCAATTGAAGCTTGGAAAATTGACGCCATCTCAGCAAGTTGTTCAATCGGTCCATTTAATTTTCTCACATACTGAATTACTGCCTGAATATCTCCAATAAATAATTTACCCTTTACGACTAAAATTCCACCAACTAGTGAAAGCATTACATAGCCGATGTTTGAAATAAATGTCATAATAGGAAGCATAATTCCCGTCATAAAACTTGCCTTGTAGCTCACTTCGTAAAGATTATTATTTATATCCAAAAATTCATCTTCTGCTCTTTTTTCGTAATTAAAAGCTTTTACAAGTTCGGACCCAGAGAAGTTCTCCTCTACAAATCCAACCATGCTGCCAAGCCCTTTTGACTTCTTCCTAAAGTAGCCTTGAGATTTTTTTGAAATATACTTAGTTGAAAAATATGTCACTGGAAGTGTAAATAAAAATACCAGTGTAAGCGTCATCGACGTCTTTATCATTACAAAGAGTATTCCAACAATTAAAATCACAGAAGATAAAAGGGAAGAAACTGTCTGTTGCAAGTTTTTGCCAAGAGTCTCAACATCATTTGTCATCCTCGATAGGAGGTCTCCCGTGCTGTGCTTGTCAAAATAAGATGTGGGAATATATCTTACTTTTTCTGATATCTCACTTCTTAATTTTGAAATTAATTCCTGTGTAACATTTACAAGTATTCTGCCAGTAAAGTAATCAGAAATGCCCTGAACAATATAAATAAAAATTAAAATTGTACAAATTCTAGTAATAAATTCAAAATCAACGGGCATATTTGCCTGAACATTTTCAAAAACCTTTGTCGTGATATTTCCCATTAATTTTGGCGACAATATTTGCAAAATTGATGAAAAAATTGTAAAAACTATTGTGAAAAATAACTCGAGCCTGTACGCTTTTAAATAACTGATAATTCTTAAAACTGTGCTTTTATTCTTCATAGTTTTGCCCCTGACTTATAGCTATTTCACGGTAAATTTCGTTGTTTTTCATGAGGTCCTCGTGAGTTCCATAACCTGCAACTTCGCCGTCTTCTAAAACTAAAATCTTATCTGCATTTAAAATTGTAGCGACTCTTTGTGCCACAATAATTACAATTTTATCTGTCAAGAAATCCGAAAGACTCTTCCTAAGTTCATAATCTGTCTCATAATCTAGAGCAGAAAATGAATCGTCAAAAATATATACAGATGCATCTCGCGTAAGTGCCCTTGCAATAGAAAGTCTCTGCTTTTGACCACCAGAGAAGTTTGCCCCTCCACCAGTTATTTCTTTTGAAAGAGCATCCTCTCCCAAAAAGTCAGAAGTCTTCGCATATTGAAGCGACCTTTTAATTTCACTATCTGAGGCATCTTCTTTTGCATATCTCATATTATCTTTAACGGACTTTGAAAAGAAAAACGAATCTTGTGGAACATAAGAAATTTTATCTCTCATATCATAATTATTTAGATTTCTAATGTCTTTTCCATTGATAAAAAGCTCTTGGTATCCCGGTTCATAAAACTGCAACAGTAACCTTAGAAGTGTCGTCTTCCCAGAACCTGTTCCACCAATTATGCCAAGAGTCTCGCCTTTTTTTACATCAAAATTAATGTTATTTAAAACTTTTCTGTGAGCGTCGGGATAACCAAAGGAAATATTTTCTCCTCTTATTTCATAAATATCTCCCTCAATACTTTCACGTCCTCCAGTTTTTGTGCTCTCATAATCTAAAACTTCGTTAATCCTATTCATTGAGGCATAAGTTCTTGGAATCAAATTTAGTAAAAAGCTCATCATAATCATTGCCATAAGAACTTGCGTGATGTACTGAATATATGCCATGAGCTCTCCTACTCCAAGTTCTCTTATATCAACAAGCTTTGCCCCAAAATACATTACAGCAACAAGCGCCAAGTTTAAAATAATAGTAAGAAGCGGCCTCATGTTGATGAGGAGCTTATTTACCTTAGTAGCCATTACTCTATACTCTTCATTTGCTTCATCAAAAATATTCTCTTCTAAATCGTCGCGTGAGAATGCCCTTATAACTCTTAAACCAGTAAGTCTTCTCCTAAAGAGTTCATTTATTTTATCAAGTCTTCTCTGCAAAATTGGAAAGTAAGGAAGACCTCTTTTTAAAATAAAATAAAGCCCTATTGCAATAAATGGAATTGTAACAGGAAGTATTATTGATAATTTTAAATTTGTAGAAAGAGCCATGATGAGTCCACCGATAAACATGAGTGGTCCACGAATTAGAGGCCTTAGTGCCATAAGAACCATTTGCTCAACTTGATTGACATCATCTGTCGTTCTAGTAATTAAAGACGAAATAGAAAAATGTTCCACATCATCAAAACTTAGATAATTTATTTTTTTGAATAGATCATATCTTAAATCTCTAGAAAATGCCATGGTAGTCTTTGAAGAGTGATAAGCAGCTGTTGCTCTACAAGTTACAGTTAAGATAACTACAATTATCATGATCATTCCCATTTTAAGAATATAATCTGTATCTCCATAGGCAACTCCCTTGTCAATTACAAGGGACATGAGTTTGGGCAAAAAAAGCTCTCCTAAAGCATTACCAAACGTTAGGAGTAAAACCACCAAAATCCTCAGCCTATATTTACTTAAACCTTTATAAATCTCCATATTTCCTCCACTTAAAAATATTCTACCACATTGCCAAAATTAAGCAAAATGTAGTGGTAAAGCTAATTTAAGTACGTTTACATTTTACCCAATAACTACAAAACTTATAGACTTATTCTCCCTTTGCTCATTAAATTATATTTGCACTCGCATGGATTTATCTTTTATTTTTTATCAAAGCGAATAGTTAAATTTTATGAGGCCCTAAACGACTACTTTTTAATACAAAACCATTAAGTATTTTAAATCTTTTTTTAAAATGAATTGATATTTTCATCCCCTATCACTTATAAAAGCATAATTTTTTGCAACAAAAAAGGAGCAGTCGCCTGCTCCATTTTTTATTTCATTTTATTAGTCAATGATTTTTGATACTACTCCAGATGCTACTGTTCTTCCACCTTCACGAATGGCAAATCTTAATCCTTCGTCCATTGCTACTGGTGTGATTAGTGTTACTGTAAATGTTGAGTTGTCTCCTGGCATTACCATTTCTACTCCGTCTGCTAATTGGATATCTCCTGTTACGTCTGTTGTTCTGAAGTAGAATTGTGGTCTGTATCCGTTA
>NZ_JBMNPQ010000007.1:0-35889 GCF_050943655.1 Peptoniphilus sp.
TATCTCAATAGTTATATTTTCTGTACTACCAAATACATTGTTATTTTTATTTTTTAAAACTTATTTTATCTGTTATAATAGCTATAGAATTAGAAATGGGATGATACTTTGAATTTTAAGGACAAGATTAGAAATTTTATGATTGGTCGAAACGGACACGATGAGCTTAATTTTTTCATCATCGGTCTTGTTGGCGTTTTGTTAATTGTAAATATTTTTGCTAAGAAGAGCTTTATACTTACTCTTGCGCTCGTCTTTCTTATTTATTCTTACTACAGAGCTCTTTCAAAAGATATTTCTGCAAGGCAAGATGAGAATAAAAAATTTTTAGATACTGTGGAGCCACTGCGCAAAAAATTTAATTTTTCTAAAAACAAGGTTAAAAATAGAAAAGTTTATAAATATTTTAAATGCCCTAAGTGTGGTCTTCAAATGAAAGCACCACGCGGCAAGGGAAAAATTCTTGTCACTTGTAAAAAATGTGGCGAAAAATTCACAACTGAAAGTTAATTTAAAGAGCCCTGGTAACATGACCAAGGCTCTATTTTTGTTTTTATATTAGTATTTTATGATGCTCTTAACATTTTGTCCTTCCAAGAGCTCTCTTCCCTTTAAATCAATTAGTTCTATTAGGAAGAGCACGACCTCTATTTCTCCGCCCAATTTTTCTATTAAATTTACAGAAGCTTTTGCTGTTCCTCCAGTTGCAAGTAAATCGTCTACTATTGCAACTTTATCTCCCTTATTAATTGCGTCTACATGAATTTCTATTGAGTCTTCTCCATATTCCAAACTGTAGCTTTCTGAAATTTTATCAAATGGAAGCTTTCCTGGTTTTCTAACTGGTATAAATCCCTTGTTAAGTTTATAAGCAAGAGCCGATGCAAATATAAATCCTCTCGCTTCTATTCCGACAATTTTGTCGACATCAGGTCCAATTTTTTCTGCCATGACATCAACTGCTTCTTTAAAAGAATCTTTATCTTGCAATAGAGTTGTTATATCTCTAAATACTATTCCTTCTTTTGGATGATTTTCTATACTTCTAATAGTTTTTTCTAAATTCATAGACACCTCCGACTTTTATATTATATCATATTGAACTATTGATGTTTTGTTTCTTTGAAATTTTATATTTTAATGATATAATTAGATAATTACCTCAGAAAGGAATGATTATGTGAGTATTTTACAAAGTAAAGTTAAAGTTGAAGAAAAAAAGATTAGAAAAGCAAATTTTTTAGAGGCACTATTTGTGTTTTGCACGCTAATAATTGTAATGTTCGTCTCAATAATTTTTTATAAACAAGATCCTCATATACCTATGCTAATAGGCGTTGTGATTGCCTCCCTAGTATCTTTAAAAATCGGATACTCATGGAGCTTTATAGAAAAATCTATGATTGGTGGAATTTCACAAGCTATGCAGTCAATAATAATTCTTGCAATAATAGGAGTACTAATTGGTGTGTGGATACTTTCTGGAGTCGTACCAACAATGATTTATTACGGCCTTAAGTTAATCCATCCGTCAATCTTTCTTGTTGCTACTGTTATTATTTCATCTATCACATCTATTGCAACTGGAACTTCTTGGGGAACTGCAGGCACTATGGGAATAGCTCTTATGGGTATTGCAAAGGGTCTTGGAATACCTGCACCAATTGCCGCAGGTGCTGTCATCTCTGGTGCTTATTTTGGAGATAAGATGAGCCCACTATCAGATACCACAAATCTCGCACCGGCAATGGCTGGGACTGATGTCTTTACCCACATAAAGGCAATGGCAAAGCCAACAGTTATCGCCTATGCTATTACTCTTATTATATTTGGATATTATTCTTTTAAGTTTAGAGGAGAAAGTAGCGACCTTGTAAAAGTTTCTGAAATTATAGAAGGACTTGATAATAATTTTTATATTTCACCAGTGCTACTTTTGCCTCCTTTAATCGTAATAATTTCTATTGCAAAGAAAACTCCTGCCATTCCAGGAATTACTCTTGGAATAATTGCAGCAGCAATACTTGCCCCAATTTTTCAAAAATCAAATTTTGGTGAAATTCTGCACTGCTCCCTAGAAGGATTTACTTCAAATACTGGAATAGTTTCAATAGATGAGCTACTTACAACGGGCGGTCTAAATAACATGATGTCATCAATTTCTCTTACGATTATCGCAATGATGTTTGGTGGAATTTGTGAAAGCACGGGAATACTTGAGGCAATAGTTACAAAAATTGTAAAGAATGTAAAGTCAACAGTTGGACTTGTCATCACTACAATTCTAACCTGCTTTGTATCCAATGCAACAATGCCAGAACAATATATTTCTCTAGTTGTTCCAGGTAGAATGTTTAAAGAGGAATACAAAAATAGAGGTCTTCATCCAAAACTTTTATCATCAACACTTGAGTCTGGCGGAACTGTTACATCTGTTATGATTCCTTGGAACACCTGCGGAGTGTATATGACTAAAGTTCTTGGTGTATCAACAGTTGTATACCTTCCTTTTTTATTCTTTAATCTGCTTATGCCTATTGTGCAGGTCATAATAACTGCCACTGACAAGGATAAATATAATTTAGAAAATGATCCAGATACAGCTTTTTAGTTGAAAAAACTTGTATATATTGTATAATTGATTAGGAAATTTATTAAAGAGGTGATTCTTTGTATCAAGAAATTTACGATAAACTCTCTGTGGCTTATATGTCAAAGAAAAGTTTATTGGAAAAATCTATTTTTAAATACTTAGTGGCAGCAGCTCTTGCTGGATTTTTTGTAGGCGTTGGTTCGCTTATTATGTCACTTACAATGATGATTTTTAAAGACGTGAGCTTCCCTATTGTAAAACTTGTAAATGGATTTGTCTTTTCACTTGCACTTTCATATGTAATGTTTGCTGGTGGAGAATTATTTACAGGCATAGTACTTGTAATGGGTTTTGGAAAGCTTACTAAAAAAATTAATCTCTCTACAGTATTAAAAGTATTTTTATTTGCTTATATCGGCAATTTTATTGGCGGAATTATTATTTCATTATTATTTTCAATGACATCTGTTCCAGCAGATTTAAAAGCTACTATAGTTGAAATGGGCTATTCTAAAGTCTCCTATGACTTTACTAGTTTGGTTTTTAAAGGAATTATGTGTAATATTTTAGTTTGTCTTGCAGTTCTTCTATGCAACAGAAATATTTCTGATGCTGCAAAACTAATTTTAATATTCTGGTGCATCCTTCCATTCGTTGCTCTTGGATTTGAACACAGTGTTGCTAATATGACTTATCTAACACTTGCAAAAATCTTCGATCCAAACTTTACTGTTGGAATGATGCTTCACAACTTAGTTCCAGTTACAATTGGAAATATAATCGGTGGACTTTTAGTCGCACTGTCATATTATATAGTTGGAAAAGAATAAAAAAATCTTAAAAGTCTAAATTAATAGACCTTTAAGATTAATTAAAAACATTGGCTGTGCCAGTGTTTTTTTATTTTTCAATTTTTCTAAGCTTATCTCCCTTATTAAACATTGTAAAAGTTCCAGTGCTTATTAGCTTTTCGTCTTCATTATAAACTTCTACATAAACTACATTAATAGTTCTTCCTGAGTGGACAATTCTAGTCTTTGAGTAGAGTTTATCTTCTGGTTGTGATGCAGCTATAAAGTTTACACTTGAGTCAACTGTGACAGAAGTCTTACCCTTAAGAACTAGCATAAATCCAGCTGCGCTGTCCATTAAAGAATACAAAGCTCCCCCATGAATTACTCCAATGGCATTTACATGACCTTTATCTGGAGTCATTTCAATAACGAGATTGTCCCCCTCATAACTCTTCACTTTAAAATTATTTGCACGTGCATAATCATCATTATTTATTCTTTCAATTAATAATTCTTCACTCATCTTTCTCCCCCATTTACGTCAAAAATTTTAACTGTTCTATTTTTATATCTTCAAGGTTTGATACAGTAAGGCCAATTAGCCTAATCTTATCACCCTCATATACCTCATTAAATATTTCTACCCCTTTTTCAAAAATATCTTCAGATTCATATATGGGAGTGGCGTAAGTTTTTGAACGCGTCTTAGTTACAAAGTTTTCATTTTTTAATTTTAATGTCAAAGTGTATCCAGATATTTCTTTATAAATTAAATCTTCTGAAATTTCTTCTGCAAAATCTTTAAGATGATTTTTTAAAACCTCGCGCGAGCTAGTTATTTCAAAAGTTGTCTCTGTGCCTAGGCTCTTTCGCAAAACTCCCACTTCAACTTCTCTATTGTCGATGCCTCGAATCCTGTCATAAATCTCCTTGCCCTTCTTCTTAAAAAGCTCCGACAAAAAACTCTCTGGCAGTTCATACAAATCAGAAACTGTATTTATGCCAAGAGATTTTAATTTTTTCTCAGACTGTTTTCCTATCCCGTGAACCTTATTGATATCAAGGGGAAGCAAAATTTCTGGAACATCTTCTGGCTTTATTATCTTTATTCCATTTGGTTTATTCCAATCACTTGCAAGTTTTGTCAAAAATTTATTGTAGCTAAGTCCAACGCTCACAGTAAGCCCTGTCTCTTCAAATACTTTTTTCTGAAGCCTTCTTGGAGCATCAATTCCATATCCAAGTCCTGTTATATCTAAATAGCTCTCGTCGATTGAAACTTTTTCAATTTTATCTGTAAAAGTTTTAAGCACGTCAAAGACTTCTTTAGATTTTTCTAAGTACCTTGCCCTTCTCATTGGTTTAATAATCAAATGATCGCAGAGATTTTTTGCCATAAACATTGGCATTGCAGAGTGAATCCCGTATTTTCTCGCCTCATAATTTGCCGTAGTCACAATTGCGTGATCTGATTTTCCTCCAACTACGACGGGCTTACCGATAATAGTCGGATCGTCTAACTCTTCAACTGAAGCATAAAAGGCATCTATATCAACATGCATAATAGTTCTCATTACATCACCAAAAATTTAATACTGCATGATAATTCTATCACAGTAGATAATAAAACACTAGTTTGTATTCATTTTTAACTTGCTGAATCTGTGTTTTGTCATATCAAAATAATTGATTTTTGACCACAATAATATTAAACTTATTATAATGGTTTAAACTTTTTAAGGAGGTAATTATGAAAATAAAGAAAAGTTTTTTATACATAATGATGATTTTATTTTTATTGCCATTATTTTTAACAAGCTGCATTGATTCTCAGTCTAAGGAAAGTGACAAAGAAGCTCCAGCTAAAGAAGTAGAAAAAGAAAAATATTATGCAGTGTTTACTGGAGAAGAAATTGAATCTGATGAGCAAAATAATAATAGACCTTTTGCAGTAATGCTAAACAATCATCCCGATGCACTGCCACAAGCAGGCCTTGCTGATTGTGATATTTTGTACGAATATAAAGTTGAAGGTGAGTACACAAGATACCTTGCAATATTTCAGTCAAAATTTCCTGATGTAAATATTGGCTCAGTTCGTTCAGCAAGGCCATATTTTGTCGACACTGCAAAAGAACTTAACGCAATTTACTGTCACTGGGGAGGCAGCCCAGAAGGTTATTCAGAAATTCCAAAAATTGGAGTAGATGATCTTGATGGAATTGCCCTTGAAGGAATTACTTATTTTAGAAACAAAGAAGTAAATAAAAAAAGACCACACGACGGTTACACAACTTTTGCAAATTTAAAAGAAGCTGCAGAAAAGAAAAACTTCACTCTTTCATCTGAGAATGAATTTTTTAAATTTGATCACACAGATGACAAAGAAGAATTAAATAAAATGGAGTCCATCGAAGTGCCAAGTGTAACACTAAACTTCTTTAAGCACTATAAAGAAGAAATTATGTACAATCCAAAAACTGACAAATATGTAATCGTTAGAAATGGCGAAAACATAATTGATGAAAATTCTAAAGAAGACTTCACTCCATCAAATATAATAATTTCCTATGCAAATTCAAAAGTAACTGGTGCAAATGGAACACTTACAATTTATAATATTGGTGAAGGAAGCGGACTATTATTAACTAACGGCAAGTTAGTCGAAATTAATTGGTCAAAACCTGATGCATCTTCTAGAACAATTTACACTCAAAAAGATGGCAGCGAAATTTATCTAAACCCAGGACAAACACTCATTGCAACAATTGATGATAACGAAGGCTCTGTAGTGTATGAAAATCCAGAAGAAAATGCAGAAAGCTCTAATGCTAACAATGCAAACTCAACAAATAATGCAAAATAATTTTAAATAATTGGTGTCATATGGCGCCAACTATTTTTTTGCTTTTTAAGATGTGTTTTATTTGGTATAATCTCATTGTATTACTTAAATGGAGAGATGAGATGAAGAGACAGGTTATTTTATATGATTTTGACAACACATTAGTTGGATGCGAGTCCATCTGGATGCTTTGGAGATATGCCATAAATAGAAGAAAGATGAGCATTTTTCAAATTCCAATTAGAGCAACTCTTGGATTTTTTGGATTTATATTTAAAAGAGACTTTAAATACATGAAAAACGCCATGGTCTATCCCATGAAAAAACTTTCCGAAGATGACTTAAAGGACTTCATGACAAATTATCTCTATCCAAAATATTTTTTTAAGGACGGCATAAAAGAATTTAAATCTCACGACAAAGATGCAGTTAAAATTTTGTGCTCAGCATCTGCCACAAATTATATAAAATATGTAAGAGAAATTTTAGACTTTGATCACATCATTGGAACGGATCTTGACAGTGACTTTAAAGTTAAAAGCAAAAACAACAAGAGAGAGATTAAAGTTTTAAGGATAAAAGAATATTTAGAAAAAAATAATATTGAAATTGATTACGAAATATCCAAAGCTTATTCAGACTCCTACAAGGACGACAGATTTATGATGGAGCTTGTCAAAAATAGATATTTAATAAATTCAAAGGTAAAAAAAGAGGGCTATAAAAATCTCACTTGGAGATAATAGCCCTTATTTTTATTCTATTTCTAATAAATATTTTTCAATGGCCTCTGCAATCATGTCGTAGGATTTTTCACCTTGGAAGGAATAAACTTCCTCTCCATTTTTATAGAACTTTGTAAGTGGCAATTGATATATTTCATTTTTCTCTGCAAAATCTCTATTCTTGTCAACGTCCATATAGTAGGCTGATACGTTTTTAAATTCATCTGTAAGCATTGCCTCAACAATTTCCATAAGCGCCATGCAGTGAGTGCATCTTGGAGCTCCGAAAACACAGATGGAGTATTCGTTTTTGGAAATAATTTCTGCAAAGTTTTGACTGAAGATATTTTTGATGACGCTGTTGTTTTTCCTAATCATTTCTTTATTTTCTGCCAAGTCTTTTGGTGATTCTGATTCTTGTGAAAGTGGGTCAATGTCGTTAGATAAAACAGCGCCAGGCACATTTGTAAGGGGTGCCTCTTTAAACTCTCCTGCGCCTTTTAGTCTATAGTAGGACATATCTTCAATTACTTCTATGTCATTTTCATCTTTATCTACATCCATGTATTCGTAAGGGTACCTGTAGACCCTATAAATTAAATTGTTCCTTAGCATGTTTTCGGTGTCAGTTCTATATGGACAGCTCCACTCCCAAACAATTTCTTTATCTCTTGTAACTTCAACTACCATGCCCTCCGTTGCAAGAGTTATTAAAGTGTTTCCATTTGGAAGTCTCTGCAAATTGCCTCCGTATGGGGAATAAAATTTATAGCCGTTAAGAGGAATTGAAAATCCAAAGTCTCTCGGATCTATGCTCCATGTTTTTGAAAGTGTAATTGGATTTATCTCCAAAACTCTAGAATAATTTCTCACGAAGGGAAGAAGTCCAGATGGCGATGTCAGAGTTGGAGGTCCATAGCCGCAGCTTCCTCCGTTGTCAAAAATTAAAAGATTGCCCTCTCCCTCAAGCCCCTTTGGAATAATGCTTGCAAAAGTTGATCCGACAACTGGTCCAATTTTGTGAAAATCTTTAAAGCTTGGACCTAGCTTGTAACATATTCTAGACTTCTTTTTGTCTATTATTCCAATAATATTTGCAGCTCTTGCTGTAAATAAAATATTATCTGGATGAAATCTTGTGTCTCCCTGATCATACCACTTATTTTCTCCAATTACAGAAATTGAAGTAACATCTAAGAAGTTGCCCAGTTGATTTTCTGTAATTCTAAGGTTTGGATTTCTATAAATTACGTTTTTCGCCTCTTCAGAAAATCCCAGCTCGTCGAAGTGTTCACTAAAGGAGAATTTCCACAAAATATTTCCTTCATAATCTATTTCTAAAATTACATCATCAAGAAGAGTTTTATCAGAAATATCGCTCTTCACAATTTCGTCGTGCACAAGTAGAAGAGTATTTGGCTCATCTACCTTTCTTTCTGTTGGATAGTAGTATCCCACAGAGTTTCCCTCTCTTTGAAAGTCAGAGTGTGCCTTTGCCATCCACTTTGGGGAGTATCCCCGATCACTCATGTATTTAAAACCATCGAAGTCGAAGAGCACATCCCCTTCTTTATTAAATTCTAGTAACTTTATCCCGTCACTTACTCCAAAGTCAGACGATCTGAAGGAAGATATGCTCATTATATTTCCGTTACTAAACATCTTGGCAGGCATTGGGTTTACAGAATATCTGTATAATTCTGTCCCGTCCATTTTAGTAACAAGAGCTCCATCTTTTGCCGTTGAAATTAAATTAATTCCATTGTAGCACTTGTCTTTTTTGTAAATAACAGTTCCTCTCGGATATACTCTCATACTATTCCTCTATTTCTAATGTACCTTTCGGCAAAAACTGTAGCCGTTGCACCATCGCTTGCTGCAGTGACGATTTGTCTTAAAACCTTTCGTCTAACATCACCTGCTGCAAAAATTCCATCTACAGAAGTTCTCATCATCTCGTCAGTTTTAATAAATCCTCCATCATCAAGCTCAACTAAACCTTTTACGACATCGGTGTTTGGAGTCATCCCTGCAAAAATAAAAACACCATCAGATGAAACTGTGCTGTACTCATCTTCCTTAGAATTATAAAGCACAAGGCTTTCAACCTTGCCGTCTCCAATAATTTTTTCAAGTCGGCTGTTCCAAGTAAATGAGACTTTTGGATTTTGTTTTATCCTTTCAACTTCACGCGCATTTCCATCAAACTGGTCAACGTCGTGAATTATTATCATATTAATTGAATTGGTAAAGTTTGAAAGATAGTCGGCTTCCTCAAGTGCCAAGTCGCCAGAGCCTAAAATGTGAATATCTTTATTAATAAAATAATCTGCATCGCAAGTTGCACAGTAGCTTACGCCGCTTCCAGTTAGCTCGCGTTCTCCCGGAACATTTATTACTTTAGAAGATGTTCCTGTCGAAATAATTATGGCTTTAGTATAAAATACTCTCTTTCTCTTCGTAGTAATTTTAAAAAGCTCTCCCTCTTTTTCAATTGTCTTAACTGTCCCATAAGTAAAGTCGTTAGTAGAAAAAGACTCTGCATGCTTTTTAAATTCATCTACAATTTCTCTACCAGAGCTCTCCACAAATCCCGGATAATTTATTACTTCAGCTGTGTCGTTAATTCTTCCGCCAAAAGTGTATTCTTCGATTAAAAGCGTCTTTAAAAGAGCTCTTCCTGCATATACAGCTGCTGATAAACCAGCAGGCCCAGCTCCCACAATTATTAAATCATAATTCATACTATCACCTCAAATACTATCTACTGGATTTTTTGGTGCCTTCTGCAAAATTGTAAACTTTCCGTCTTTATATTCAGCTATATTAAAAAATCCATTTCGCCTAACCCTATTTGTCCAAAAATTTTCTATTGGAATATTTTCCATAATATTAAACATCGATACCATGGTCACGCCGTGAGTCACAATTAAAATCTTTTCGTCCTCTTCGGGATAAATCGCCTCTTCAAAAAATTTCTCCACCCTATTAATTAAATCGTATATGCTCTCCCCATCTTCTCTAAAGTATGAAGAGGGGCTGTTAAAATATTTTTGATGAAGATCTCTATACTTAGTCTCGACTTCCTTTAGAGTTTTGCCAGACCAATTCCCCACATCAATCTCTCTTAAGAGTTTAGTCTTTATTATATCTCTGTGCGGTGAAATTATTTTGCAAGTATCATAGGCTCTTCCAAGATCAGATGAATAAACTTTATCAAAGTCTATGTCCTTGCTACTTTCATAGAGGCCTTTTGCCATCTCAATTCCATCTTCTGTAAGTGGCGAGTCAAGTTGACCTTGGATTATTCCCTTTTTATTCCATTCGGTTTCGCCATGTCTTGTGAAATAAATCTTCATTCTTCCTCCATATCTTTTGAAAGCTTTCTTGCCTCTTCTGTTACTTTTTTTGGATAATTTAAATTTTCCAAAATCGCTATGGCGTTTCTTGTTTTCGCCGCGCCGTCTTTTAATAGATAGTCAAATTTAATATCTCCATCTTCAATCTTCTCTTCAAAATGCTTATTTGCAAAAATATCTTCCAATAAAATTGTAAGTTCTATGTCGTGAGTTGCGGCTATTACATAGTTGCCACTCTCTAGATATCTTAAAGTGGATGAGGCTGCAGAAATTCTATCTATTGTATTTGTCCCTCTAAATATTTCATCTAATAAAATTAATTGCTTTTTATCTTGATTAATCATCTCTACAATTGCCTTTGACTCTGCCATGAAGTATGACAAGTTTTCAGAAAGTGAATCCGAAATATCTATGGCAGATGAAATAATAATAGGTTCAATTTCAAAACTTTCGCCAAAAAATATTCCAAAAGTAAGTGCAAAGACTGCGTTAATGCCACAAGTTCTAAGATATGTTGACTTGCCTGATGCATTTGAACCAGTAAGAAGTATGGACTTAGAAAGGTCGAGATCATTTGGAACTGCAGATTTTAACAAAGGATTATATAGTTTTTTACCATAAATTCTATCGCCAAAAGTTGCGTCTTTTGCATCATAGGCCTTTATTACAGAAATCATTCCAATTTCTGCATCAATCTTTCCCATTAAATAGTAGAGTCTAAAAACTTTATCTCCGTGGGATTTAAAATATTTTTGTGAACTTGTAAATTGCCTTGCTTCAGTTAAAAATAAAATATTTTTATAAGTCTCTGCCCAGTCAAACTCAGGATTTCCAGACAAAAATCCAAAGGACTTAAGTGATTTCTTAAGTGGCGCGATCTCTCTTAAGAGTCTCTCGATTTCGTCTAGCTCCTCGAAAAATACTTCGTCTTTATATCTTGTCAATTTTTCTGCTGCAAAAATCATATTTCTAAGCTTTAAAAGCGCGTTTAATTTCCCCATTGTCTTCTTGTTAAACTCTTTATAAATGTAAGTGTTTCCAGCAAGTAAAACTACGGCCACAAAAAATGCAAGCTTCTGAAATATAAATATAGATATAATTATATAAATAGCTGTAAAAGAAAAAATTTTAGCAGCTGCGACGAGTTCTCCATCTACGTCAGTGTCATCATCTAAGAGCCCGAGAACATCATCTTTAAAATATCCCACACCTTGAAATATAAATTGAATTTTTTGAAGTAGACTTTCCTTATCCTTGTAGCTATTTCGATTCCTAATATCTTTTAAAAGCTCATCGCTATCTAGATTTATATTTCTTATTTTATAATAAAAATATTCAAGTCCGAGCCTTGACACTGAGTGGTTCATCTTCTCAATGACTTTGTCAAAGTTTAAATCTTCATATGTAATTTCTGTCAAGTTGCCGCCAAGTTTTTTGTAAATTCCGTCAATTTTTCCCTTAAATTTATTTGAATGAACTTTTCCAAAATCATTTTTTATGTCGAGCATTAAATTTTTTTCTCTGTTTTTTCTGCCAATGTAGTCGTATAAAAATACAAATAAGACAAGACCCAAAAATAAAATAATTGGAGCGTAGTATTCTTGCATAAAAAACCTCCTATACATACATTAACATTATACAACAAAGGTCTTTTTCATTAAAGTAAGAAGAGCACGAGGGAAAAGCTATAAAAATTTCCAATAAAAAAAGGCCGCCATAGGCAGCCCTAATTTAAAAATTATTTAAAGATTTCGTCTAGGTTGTTAAGAACAACTCTTCCGATATCGTCTTGAGCATCGATAGTTGATCCACCAACGTGTGGAGTTACATAAAGTCTATCTAGTTCAAATAATTTATTTTCTACTGGTACGTCTTGAGTGTCAAGTCCGCCACTTCCAAGTTCGTTAGAAAGTGTATCTAGGTTTGCTCCGCCTAGTTTACCGTTTTTAATGTAAGTGTAAAGGTCATCTTCATTTACAATTCCACCACGTGCTGCGTTTATAATGCAAGCTCCGTCTTTCATTTTTTCGAATTCTTCAGCACTGAATAAGTCTTTAGTGTCTGGAGTAAGTGGCATGTGAAGAGTAACTATATCAGAGTCAGTTACGATTCTGTCGAAGTCAACAAGTTCTACATAGTCAACTTTAATGTCATCTTTAGTTAGGAATGGGTCGTATGCAAGAACGTTCATGTGGAATACATTAGCGATTTCTCCAACTCTTCTTCCGATTGCACCAAAACCACAAATTCCTAGAGTTTTGTTTCTAAGTTCTCTACCAATCCATCTGTATTTGTTCCAGATTCCACCTTTAACTTCGTTTTGAGCTTGTACAGTGTTTCTGTAAAGGTCTAACATTTTTGCAAAAACAAGTTCAGCAACTGCGTTTGCGTTTTGTCCTGGAGAGTTTTTAACAGGAATTCCTTTTTCTTTTGCATATTCAAGGTCAATGTGGTTAGTTCCAGTTGAACCAACGAAGATTGCCTTTAAGTTTTTAGCTGCGTCAAGAACTTCTTTGTTGATGAATGGGTCAACTCTCATGATAAGAATATCATATGGTTCAATAATTTCAGCTAGTTTTTCTGAAGTTGGAAGCATAACTTTATCATATTCAATGCCTCTTTCTTCTAATCCTTTGTCAATTAAGTCTGACATATAATCTACTATTAACGCTTTCATAAAATCCTCCTTGTATGTATTTCTTCTACGATTACATTTTAATAGATAAAAAAATGTTTTTCAAGATATATTGCGACTAAATAAGGCCTTAGCCAAATTTTAATCGAAAGCATCCCGAAAAACATTATTTACTTACTTTAAGTTAATCTTTTTATACATAAATTATTTTATTATATGAAATTTTTACATCTTGAGTTTTAAACTCTTCACCACATTGTATCCTATTATTATTGTGATGATGGCCGTTATAAGGTCTGATGTTGGAGCGGCATAAAGAAGACCATTTACTCCAAAGTTTTTTGCAAAAATATATGAAAGCGGAATTAAAAGTATTACCTGACGAAGTAGTGCAATTACGATTCCCTTTTTTGCAAGTCCAATTGATGATAAAAATCCCATGGTAACTGGTTGGATTCCAACTAAAAATACAAAGAATAAAAATATTCTAAATAGCTTTACGCCAAATTCGTAGTATAGCTCTTCTCCTCCACCAAATAGTGCAAGGATTTGCCTTGGAAATAATTGAAATATCGCAAAGGAAATTAGAGAAACAAGTACAGCTTTTTTAACTGCTTCGACATATACATCGATTACTCTTTGATACTTCCTTGCCCCATAGTTAAATGATGCAATTGGTTGAAGTCCCTGAGACAGTCCAATATTTATTGAGAAGAAAATCATATTTACCTTCATGACAATTCCAATTGCAGCAAGGGGTATGTTTGAACCATACTCTGATAGGCCTCCGTAATACCTAAAGAAATTATTTAAAACTACTTGCACAACAAGCATGGCTACTTGGTTAAATCCACTTGCTGAACCAAGACGCGCTATTTGCGATACATGTCTAAAGTCAAGCTCTATAAATTTATTTTCCAAATCGACAGATTTAAATTTATTTTTAATGTAGTAAATAACCATTATAAAGGAAATGATTTGACTTAAAACAGTGGCAAGTGCCGCCCCCCTCATTCCCATGTCGAAGACAAAAATAAAAATTGGATCTAGGAATATATTTACAATTGCGCCAACTGCCATGGCATACATTGAATACTTAGGCGTCCCGTCAGCTCTTATTAAGGTTGAACCCACATTTACAAGTATTAAAAATACAAATCCAAGTGATGTCACAGAAATATATTCAACTGCATACTTCATTATCTCATCTGTTGCACCAAAAGCTGTTAAAATTTCCTTCATGAACACTCTCGTGATTATTGCAAGAATAATTCCAAGAGTCGCTGCAAGTGTAAGCCCGTTTCTTATATAGTGCTTGGACTCATCGTATCTTCCTTCTCCAAGACATATATTAAAATTTGCCGCTGCTCCAATTCCACAAGTAAGTGCGATTGCAACGCATACTGTTGTGAGAGGAAAGGCAACATTTGTCGCGGCATTTCCCAAAATTCCAACGGAGTTTCCAATAAATATTTGGTCGACAATATTATAAAGTGCAGAAATTATCATTGCCAAAATACTTGGCACTGCAAACTGCATTAAGAGTTTGGGAATTTCTTCTGTTCCCAATATATTTCTATCTTCCAAATGTATCACCTTCTTAATTCCAAAAATCTTTATTAATATATCATTAAAAAATTTTTAAATCAATATTTTAAGTTTTAAATGATAATCCCAAACATTATTCTTGCGATTTTATTTTTTAATTAATTTAGTCGTAGTATAATGTTTTTAATAGGAGGAACTATGAAAAACTTTAAAATATTTATCGTACTTATTTTTTTAATTGTAGCTAGTGCATGTAACAAGAGCTCTACTGACGAAAATGTATATAATTATAAAACTGATTATGTCGGCGACAATTCCAAGGTCACAAAAATCGTGGACTCTGTCAAGCTCCCTTCCATTGTGAAAAGGGGAAATATAAAAATTGATTCAGATAGTGAGCCTTATGGTGTAATTATTTATTTAGAAAACACAGAAGACATAAATCCCCGCGACCTTTCTACTAACGCCGCAGTTTATTTTTCACTAATTTCTAATTTGGGTTATGTTGAATTTAAAGAGACAAGCGAAAAAACTATTGTAGTTTTTAAAAGAGATGAAATAGATAAGTTCTTAGAATCAAAGTACTTCAAAACTTCAAAAGAAATTGGAAGTAGTGAAAAAAGTTTCTACGACTATATTGAAAAATCAAGGACAGAACTTGCCTACTAATGCACAAACCGGTGAATTATTTCACCGGCTTTTTTTGAAATTAAATCAAAATTATAATTTGAGTTTTGAATTTTTTAAATTGTCTTTTAAAGAATAAATCGTCTTGCCACTAGAGAGTTTAACTGTCTCTGCGTGAAAGAGTGCTGATAAAACTGATTCTTCAATTGATTCAATTGATGCTCTAAACACATCGTTTATGTGCTCATCTGAAATGTATTTGATGTTGTGAAAATCTTCATCTATTATTTTATTTGCAGTTGAAAAAGTAATAGCGATATCACCACTACCGCTTCCAATAATTGAACCAACATTTGCAAGAGCAACTGTAGCTCTTTTGGAAACTCTCTTAAGCTGGATGTTAGAAAGGGGAATGTCCGTTGCAATTACAATAATTATTGAACCCTTCTCTCTTTCTATTTCTTTATTTTTAAAAGATTCATACATCTCTCTTCCAATTTTTCGCCCGTCAATTTTTAAATCTTTAATTCTTCCAAAGTTAGAAAGGACTATTGAACCGAGAGTGTAGTCTTTATCTAAAATATTTAAAACTCTAGACGATGAACCAATACCACCCTTAAGGCTCATGGTAATCATTCCAGTTCCTGCCCCAACAGAACCTTCAGAAAAATCCTCTGTCGCATTTAAAATTGCACGAGTCGCATGTATATCTTTAATTGCCATGGACCTCATGTCGTTAATGACTCCGTCGTTACATTCTGTCACTATTATATTTGGAGCTGGACTCTTCTTCCCAATGTTTTCGTATTTCGAAATCATATACTTATTAGTGCCACTTAAAACATCGCCAACAGACATAGTGTTAGTCATCATAATCGGAGCCTCGAGAAGTCCCAACTCTTCAAGTTGAATTAGACCTGTTGATTTTCCATAGCCGTTAATCACTTCACAGGAGCAAAGTAGCTTTTCGTTAAATACATCGCCTTCATGAGGTATTATTGCAGTGACGCCCGTTTGATTTATTTTATCCTTTATCGTAAAGTGCCCAACTTTTACGCCAGGCACATCGGTAATCTTATTTAATTTTCCACTTTTAAAATCCCAAGTTTTAATTATATCTGATTTAATCCCCATAATTAATTTCCATTTCTACACCAAAAATCTGTAAGCTCGTCATACTCCTTCATGATGTTTTCTATAATATCTTTTGCACTTTCAATCTCTGTCAAGTACTCCAAGCCTTCTCCTGCCATTATTGAGCCCCAGTCGCTGTCTCCATCTTTTACGGCTTTTAATGTAGATCCAACGGCATATTTTTCAAATTCTTCTACTCCTGCTCCTTTTAGTTCAAGCTCAAGTAGTTTATCTGTAAGACTATTTTTTAAGCATCTAACTGGATGCGGTCCAGTTATTCCTGTTACAATTGTGTCTCTATCAGTTGCATCTATTAAAGCTTTTTTGAAGTTTTCGTGAACTGGAGTCTCTTCTGCTACCAAAAATCTTGTTCCCATTTGCACTCCGCTTGCTCCCAAAATTTCTGCAGCAAAAATTTGTCTTGCTGTGTAAACGCCACCTGCTGCTACAACTGGGATGTTTACTGAACCAACTATTTCTGGAAGAGCTGCAAAAGTATTTAACTTTCCAATGTGTCCTCCAGCTTCTGCCCCTTCAAAAACACAGGCATCTGCACCGAGACTCTCAACCTTCATTGCCATCTTCTTATTTGCAATAATTGGAATGACTTTTATACCATTTTCTTTCCAATATCCAATATAAGGAGCTGGGTTTCCCGCACCACAAGTTACAATTTTAACTTTCTCTTCTACAACTAATTCTTTTAGTTCTTCTACATCGCTATGCATTATAACAACATTTACACCAAATGGTTTATCTGTAAGCTCTCTCATCTTGCGTATTTCCCTACGCACCTCTTCTGGTGTAAAACCACCAGTTGCAATCATGCCAAGTCCACCTGCGTTTGAAACTGCTGAGGCAATCTCAGATGTTGAAATATTTGCCATCGCGCCCTGCAGTATTGGATACTCTATGTTTAATAACTCTTGAATGTTCATAATTTTCTCCCCCAAATTAGTCTACATTTTTATATTTTATACCCAATAACTTTCTCGCAGACTCAAAACTCTGAATATAAAAAAGTCCACCCTGAGGTGGACCCACACTTTTATCATGAAGTTTTTGTATCTTTGTCTTTATCTTTTTCTTTTTCTTCAACTCTATCTTTTTTTAGAGTTATTCTAAATCTAGTTCCAATATCAATCTTAGAACTAATTTCTAGCTTACCATCAATTGACTGCATGATGTGTTTTACAATTGAAAGCCCAAGGCCTGTTCCTCCAATTTTTCTTGAGCGCGACTTGTCAACTCTATAAAATCTTTCGAAAATTCTATTTAAGTCGTTATTTGAAATACCAATTCCCGTATCTCTTATCTCAACGACAACAGTTTTTTCGTGGTCTTCTATATTAATTGAAAGGGATCCTTTGTCTCTATTATACTTAATTCCGTTGTTAATAATATTGCCAAATAATTCCCACATCATGGTCTTGTTTTCAATTATTGTGCCATCGCCTGTAAGAGTTACAGAAATATTTTTCTCTTCTACAAGACTTTCGTTAGCTTTTATCAAATCTCTCATGAGTTTATTTAAATCTATCTCTTCCCTTGTAAAGCTTACGTCGCTGTCAAGTTCAGAAATCTTCATTATGTCCTCAATAAGAGTAAGAAGCCTCTTGGAGTCGTTGTAAATTAATTTGTAGAATTCTTGTTTGTTCTCATCGTCGACCATATCGTTTACGAGAAGTTCAGAAAATCCGCAAATTGATGTCAGTGGAGTCTTTAATTCGTGACTTACGTTAGAAGAAAACTCTTCACGCATCTTAAGAGCCCTTATCTCTTCTGTCTCGTCAATAAATAAAAGGACAACTCCCTTAACTCTTTTGTCTTCAAAAACTGGATTGATGTAAGTTTTAAATTTTCTATCATTGATATCAGAAATTGTCTCTCTGCTGTCACCACGTAGTGCCTTTTCAATTAAATTTATAAGCTCTTCATCTCTTATTAAATTCAAAATACTTTCGCCAATGAAGTTTCTCTTGGCATCAAATAATTTTTCGGCAGAATTGTTTACAGATAGCAGATTTTTATTTTCATCAATTATTATCAAAGCTTCTTTCATATTTCTTAGAATTGTTTGAATCGTGTCCTTCTCTCTTTTTAATTCCTTTAAATTATCTTTTATGACATTGTTTTGTTTATTTATTTTCGTTATGAAAGGACTTAGTTCTGGAAATTTTAGAACATCTATATTTGTAAGATCTTCGTCAAGATTATTTAAAGGCGCGAAAGTTTTTTTAGTGACCTTACGAGATATTACAGATCCAATTAGAAATATAAGAAGTGTGAGAATTAAATCAATTGGTAAAACTTTAATAAATGCACCAACTAAATTGTCCATTTCTCTGGCAATTCTAATTACATCTCCATTATCTAGTTCTCTCGATACATAATATAAATCCTTAGATAAAGTTGTTGAGTATCTAACTACTTGTGCAAATCCTGTTTCCTTTGCCTTAATTACCTCTGGTCTATCGGCATGAGTTGGCAAAAATTTTGCATTTTGTGAGCTGTCAAAAATAACTTCACCGCTGCCTTTAATGAGAGTGATCCTAACATCTTTTCGACCCTTTGAAATTTTTTCAAGTAGATCAATGTCTTCTCCATACTTGTCCAAAGTCTTCTCAATGGAAAAGAGCATATCATCTAAGTCTTCATTTGACCTTGTTACGTATACAGAATAATACACAAACATTGAGGCAATAGTTGAAAGAAAGAGAACTAAAAAAGAAATTCCAAGTAAATATTTATTAAAATTTTTTCTCATTACTCTTTGCTAGATAGCATATAACCTACGCCTCTTATAGTTTTTATATACTTTCTCTTTTCTTTTAATTTATCTCTTAAAAGCTTAATGTGCATGTCCACAGTTCTCGTTTCGCCTTCATAATCATATCCCCAAATATAAGTTAAAAGCTTCTCACGAGAAATTACAATGTCTTTGTTTAAAACTAAATATTTTAAAAGTTCATACTCTTTAAAAGTAAAACTAACTTGCTCGCCGTCAATTGTAACAATTCTTTTTAAATCGTCTATGACTATTCCGTTAAATTCAAGTAAATTTTCTTTACTTCCCTCTGACTCAATTCTTCTTGCAATGGCACCTACTCTTGAGATAAGTTCCATTACAGAAAAGGGCTTTTTGATATAATCATCTGCTCCAAGATCAAGTGCTGATATAATATCATACTCTGTTGTCTTGGCAGTAATCATAATAACCCCAGTCTTTTTAGTCTGAGGATTTTCTTTAATTCTCTTTAGAATTTCAATTCCATCAATATCTGGAAGCATGATATCCAAAAGAACTAAATCAGCAGGCTTCTCCATATTCTCTTTGAAAAAATCCTCGCCATTTTCAAAGCACTTTACCTCGTAGCCTTTACTGGCAAGAGAATATTCAATTAGTTTTAAGATCGAAAGATCATCTTCTACAACATAAATTAACATACAATCATCCTTTTATTGAAAAAATTACCCAGTTTGAAATATTTACAGCGTGATCGGCAATCCTTTCTAAATATTTTGCAATCATTAAAAAATCAATTGCAGCTTCGGGGTCGAAATCTGATTTTATTATATCAATTATCTCGTCTCTTATCATCACAAAATAATTATCTACAACATCATCTTCTTTTTCAATCTGCATAGCAGATTCAATATCTCTATTGACAAAGGAATTAATTGCATTGTTTACTATTTCTATTGTAGAATCTGCCATTTTTTTAATTAGAGGAAATTTGTTTTGTCCATAATTATCTGGAAGAATCATGCAGATTTCAGCAATGTCTCTTGAGTTATCGCCAATTCTTTCCATGTCAGTAATCATCTTAAGTGCCGCAGAAATTCTTCTAAGATCTCCAGCAGCTGGTTGCTGTTCAACAAAAAGTTTTAGGCAATGTTTTTGAATTATTTCTTCATAAACGTCGATTTTTTCTTCGAACTTTAATACTTCTTGTGCAACTTGTGGATCTTTTTTATCTAAAAGCGAAATGGCTTTTTTAATTGCATTTTCGTTAAGCATAGCCATTTCTAAAAGTAAATTATTAAGATATTTTAAATCTTCATCGAATCTCTTTCTCATATCAACCAAACCTTCCTGTAACATAAAGTTCTGTCTTTTCTTCCTTAGGGTTTGTGAAAATATTTATAGTTTCGTCATATTCTACAATTACACCGTTTAAGAAGAAAGCAGTTTTATCAGATATTCTAGTGGCTTGTTGCATGTTATGAGTTACGATTACGATAGTATATTCGTCTTTTAATTGTTCTGTAAGTTCCTCTATTTTACCAGTTGAAATTGGGTCAAGAGCAGAAGTCGGCTCATCCATTAATATTATTTCTGGATTAACTGCAAGAGCTCTTGCGATACAAAGTCTTTGTTGTTGTCCACCTGAAAGAGATAGAGCTGATTTTTTAAGATCATCTTTAACTTCTTCCCATATTGCAGCTTGCTTAAGTGAATTTTCTACAATTTCATCAAGCTTAGCTTTATTTTTTATACCATGAGTCTTTGGTCCATAAGCAATATTTTCATAGATGCTCATTGGGAATGGATTTGGTTGTTGAAATACCATTCCAACTCTCTTTCTAAGTTTATTTACATCATAATTTTTGGCGTAAATATCTTCTCCATCAAGAGTTATTTTTCCATCAATTTTACAACCCACTACTAAATCGTTCATTCTATTTAAACACTTTAATAATGTTGACTTTCCACAGCCACTTGGCCCTATAAAGGAAAGTATTTCGTTTTTAAATATATTTAAATTTATATTGTGTAAAGCTTGAAAATCTCCGTAATATAGATCGAGATTTTCCACCTTCATTTTTTCTTCCAAAATTATTTTACCTCCGAAAGTTTTTCCGCAAGTTTTGTAGATGCATAATTAATTATTAATACTAAAACTAATAGCACCATTCCTGTTGCATATGCCTCGCCAACATGAAGACCTTCTGAAGAAAGCACATACATGTGAAGTGCCAAAGTTCTTGAAGAAGATGATAATGATGTTGGTAGTGATGTCGCCGTTCCCAAAGTGTACATTAGTGCAGCTGTTTCACCAACTACACGACCAATTGATAAAATTATTCCTGATAAAATCCCAGGTATTGCAATTGGAAGTACTACTCTAAAAATTGTTCTAAGCTTTCCAGCTCCTAGTGCAAAAGATCCTTGTCTAATAGAAGGATGAATTGACTTAAGTGCCTCTTCTGTTGCTCTCATTATAATTGGAAGTATCATGATTGATACAGTTAAAACACCAGATATAACTGAGAAGCCCATTTTTAATTTAATTCCAAAGAATAACATCCCAAAAAGTCCATAGACAATTGATGGAATACCTGCAAGAGTTTCTGTTGCAAGTCTTATTCCTTGAACTAATTTATTTTCTGTAGCTGTATATTCAACTAAGAATATTGCTGTGAAAATTCCAATTGGAGACGCAAACAAAATTGATAGAGCTACAGTTATAAGAGTTGTAACAATTGCTGGTCCCATGGACACATTCTCTGTAGTGTAGTTCATAGAAAGCATTTCGGGGCTAAAGTTAAATATTCCCTTGGCAACTACGAAGGCTACTATAAATACAAGGATTATAAAAGTAGATGCACTAAAGAGTCTTGTAAAAATTCTATAAAAGGAAACTTTTTTAACAAATTTTAAAAACAAGATAGCTGCTATAAAAAATATTAAAATTCCTATTGTAATTAGCTTAGCTATTTTGATCACTCCTTCTCTTCATAACAAAGAATCCAATATTTATTATTAGAATGAAGATAAATAGAACTGCCGCTGTAGCTATAAGAGCTTGTCTGTGATCTCCTGCTGCATAAGCCATTTCCAAAACTATGTTTGTTGTCATAGTTCTCATTCCCTTTAAAATATTAAATGTAAGTCTTGTTTGGTTACCTGCAACTAGAATTACTGCCATTGTCTCCCCAATTGCTCTACCTATTCCAAGAATAATTCCTGCAAAAATTCCTGATTTTGCAGTAGGAACCATTACTCTTGTAATTGTTTCATCGTGAGTTGCTCCAAGTGAAAGTGATCCTTGGTAATAAGATTTTGGTACAGTTCTAAGAGAGGATTCAGCCATTGATATTATTGTTGGCAAAATCATAATTAATAGAAGTTCCGATGCAGTTAACATATTCATTCCCGTACCGCCAAATAGTTGTTTGTTTATTGGCACTATAATAGTTAGTGCGAAGAAACCATAAACTATTGAAGGTATTCCAGTCATAAGGTTAAGTGCTGGTTTTAAAACTTTGTAAATTCTTTTTGGGCAATCAAATGCAAGATAACATGATACCATTATTGCTATTGGAACTGCTGCAACTGATGATAGAACTGTAATTATTACAGAACCCATTACCATTGGCAAAATACCATAGCTTGGTGGTTTGTTTGCTGGAGCCCATTTGTCGTTTAATAGAAATTCTTTTACTCCAACTTTAGATATGAATGTAAAAGAATCTTTGAAAATAAAGACGCATATTAGCAGCAAAAAGAAAATTGACAGTATAGAACAAAGCAGGAAGAAATATTTAAATACTTCTTCCTTAGTAAATGCTTTGACTTGGTTGTTTTTGCTGGCAGACGCCTTATTGATGTCTTCCATTTGTTTCATCCTTTTATCCAAGATTATTTAGAGATTTCTGACCATTCAGTAACTTTTCCAGTGAAAATGTCTTTTAGATTTTCCATAGTTACATCTTCTGTTGCGTTATCTTTGTTTACGATAACTGCGATACCATCGATTGCGATTACCATTGATTTAACTTCTGATTTTTCTTCATCTTTTAATTCTCTTGAAGCCATACCGATTTGAGCTGTTCCTTCGATTGCAGCTGTCATACCTGCTGATGATCCGTTTGCTTGGATATCTGCGTCAAATTTAGGGTTAAGAGCTTTATATGCTTCTACAAGTTTTTCCATAAGTGGTGCAACTGATGTTGAACCTGCAATTGAAATGTGTGCATCGTTGTCGATTGGTTCGTAAGTTTCAGTAGTTTCTTCTTCGATATATCCTTCATCAGCAACAATTTTTTGTCCTTGTTCAGACATAATGAATTTGATAAAGTCGTTTGTTTTTTCATCGATATCTTCTTTAAATGCAATGTTAAATGGTCTTGCTAGTTTGTAGTCTCCAGATTTAATATCTTCTGGATTAGCTTCTACTCCGTCAACTTTAAGTGCTTTAACAGTGTCGTTTAAAGAACCTAGTGAGATATAACCAATACTTTCAGCGTCATTTTGAACAGTTGTAAGAACTGCATCTGTTGATGATTGAACTGAAGCTTCTTCGTAAGTGTTGTCAACTTCGTTGTCTCCATCTTTTTCAAGTACGCCAGTAAGTTCTGTGAATGCTGATCTTGTACCTGAACCTTGTTCTCTTGAGATAACATTAATTGTTCCAAGGTCAGCTGATGCTTCTGTAGCTGGTTTGTTGTTAGCACCTTCGTTAGCTTGTTTGTCATTTGCTTGTTTGTTTCCGCCACAAGCTACAAGAGATGCTGCAAGAGCAATAATCATACCTAGTTTTCCAAATTTTTTAATTTCCAATCTCTTTCATCCTTTCAAATAATTATTATATTGAATTTATTTCATGTTCATTATAAGAATTGTTTGTAAATTAAAAAGCCGGGAAATGTAAAGAGTTTGTAAAATATTTTAAGGACTCCATATACATTGTAAATTTTAAAATACATTAAAAAAATCTGCCACATTAGCGGCAGATTCTCCTTATTCCACTGAGCTAAGTGCATCAAGTGGATTGATTTTTTTAATTTTAAAGTGGAATATAAACATCATCGCCACATTTATAATAGCTGTTATTATAGCTGAGTATAAAAATGGTCTAAATGTCAAGTGTTCAGGAAGCATTGCCATGTACGGCACAACTATCTGAATTACAGTGTAGTGGAGTAGCTTTCCGACGGCAAGACCAACGGCTATACCAATAGCTGCTAATATATAAGTCTCTTTGTAAATATATATTGTCGCCTCTCTTGGTTGGAAACCAAGCACCTTAATCGTCGATACTTCCCTTATTCTTTCTTCTATGTTTATATTTGTTAAATTGTAAAGTACAACGAGTTCGAGTATTGTAGATACAACAAGTATTACAAGCTCAACCTGTTTTATTGAATACAAGAACTGATTTAAGTGAACTCTTGAATCGTGCATGTCTGTCACATTCATTACCGATTTATTTTTAATGTGGTTTTGTGCAAATTTTTCTATATCAAAGTTTTTATTAAATTTAAATAAATCAGTATTAGGAACAAATCGAGATCCAGTTACAGTCTCATAATAGTCCTTGTTCATGACCATGAAGTGTCCAAGATAAAGTTCACATATTCCAGAAATTTCTACGTCAAATTCATTTCCATAGACGTCTTTAATTCTAAGAGTGTCGCCTACTTTTAATTTTTTAATTTTTGCAAGCTTCTCAGATACTACTGCGCCTCTTTTACTTAAATCTAAAACTTCTCCAGTTGAAGTATCTTTTGCAGCGAAGTAATTGCTAAAATTATTTAAGTCATCAGGCACAAGCACATTTATCTCTTGATCTGTTTCTTTATATTCTGTTGTAAAAATTTCATCATAAACTCTTGTATAGTCATAATGTTCTTTGTCTATTTCTTCTCTGTACTTGTCATAATCATCTGGGAAAAGCTCACTGTCGTATAGAACTTGTACATTGTATTTAATTATGTTGTCAAATTGAAGAGTCTCAACATCTTTTACAACATCGGCAATTCCAAATCCAAGTACTAATAGAGCCGCGCAACCAAGTACTCCCAAAATAGTCATGAGCATTCTCTTCTTTGATCTGAATAAATTTCTTGCAGTAACTTTTGATAGAAAAGACATGTGATCCCAGATAAATGGAATTTTTTCAAGCAAAATTCTATTTCCCTTTGCCGGTGGCTTTGGTCTTAATAGCGCCGCAGTTTTTTCTTTTACAGTTTTATTTACTGATAAAGCTGCTGCAACTGCAGTAAAGACAAATCCAACTATTATGGCAAAAATCATCTTGAGTGGGAACATCTTTATCAACAAGTTCTGTTCAAAAATAGTCTTCGTTGAATAGGCATTTCCTATAATATATGGAAGCACGTAGGATCCTGAAACTGCCCCGAGCACACCACCAATTAGCGATGCGAGCATTCCATAGATAAAGAATTTTTTTGCAATTTCTTTATTTGGATAGCCGAGTGCCTTATAAGTTCCAATAATAGTTCTTTCATCTTCAACCATTCGCGTAATAGTTGTAAAGGAAACGAGAAGTGTGATTGCAAAGAAGAACACCGGGAATATTAGAGACAGTCCGTCAACTCTTTCTGAATAATCTATATAGACATTAATATCTCCCATTAAATGTCTTGGAGTTATTGTATAGCGAGGAGCTTTAATTAATGAAAGGTATCTCCTTCCGTCCTTAATGTCCTCTCTTGCCTTTTCAATTTCAACTTTGGCATCTTCTGATTTATCCTTGTACTCACTCTCTCCCTTTGCTAAATCTCTTTCGCCTTTGTAAAGTTTATTTTTAGCATCATCGAGTGTGTTTCTTGCTTTGCCAAGTTCTTCATCAAGTCTATCTTCACCTTTATGAAGTTGTTCTACTCCTAATTCATATTCTCCCTAGCCTCTTTCAAGTTTTGCCTTAGAGTCCATGAATTTGTCGTAGTTTTCTTCGTATTCTCTCTCGCCCTTTTCATATTCTCTCTTGCCATCTTCTAATTTTCTCTCAGACGAGTTTATTTCATCTTTAGCATCGGCAAGCTGTCTTTTTGCATCTTCAATTTTTCTTCTATTATCTTCAAGCTCACTTTTATTTCTTGCGTATTCTCTTTCGCCTGCTTCGGCTTCTCTTATTCCTTCATTTAATTGGTCTTCTGCTTGCCTTAGCATCTCTTTTGAGGAGTCGAGCTTTGCCTTTGCAGCTGCAAGTTCTTTTTCAGAGTTTTCTATTTTATTAATTCCGGCTTCCGCTTCATTTATTTTTGCTTTAACTCTTGCAACATCTTCTATTACAGCAATTTTAAATCCATCGGGAAGTTTAGAATTTATTTCATCGAGAGCTTTTTTAGTGTCATCAATTGCCTTTAGTCCTAAATTTACTCCATCAAGTTTTTTGCTTGCGTCTTTTCGCTTAGATTTTAAGTCGGCTAACGCGGCTTCATCTTCAGGAGTTTTATCAGGCTTTAATTCTAAAGAACTAATCTGTGCATCAAGATCCCTAATATTATCTTCGAGATTTCTTTTATCTTCTAATAATTTATCTTTATTGTCATCCAAAGTTGGAGCATTTCTTAGAATCTCTTCGGCCTTTCTAACGGCGAAGCTCGCACCACCTATGGCATCTTTGGCATCTTCATAGCTCATGTTCATTTCACTTGCTATTCTTCTTTTGCCATCCTCAAGCTGTCTAAGTCCGTCTAGATATTTTTCTTTGCCGTCTCGATACTCCCTCATTCCATCGTCAAGTTTTCTCTTGGCAATGTCAATTTTGTCCCAACCATCGTCTAATTTCTTTCGTCCTTCGCGAAGCTGTTCTTCACCTTGTACTAAAGCTTTTTCTCCAGCTTCAGCTTCACCCAAGCCTCTTTGGTACTCTTCCTTACCTTCTGTTAATTTTCTTTCTCCATCGTCAATTTCTCTTTTGGATTTTAAAAGCTTGGATTTTCCCTCTTTTAATTTTTTATCTCCATCGGCAAGTTCGACTTCGCCCTTGTCGATGTCTCTCTTTGCTTTGTAAAGTTTATCTCTTGAGTTTGCAATTTCCTTCTCGCCCTTGGATTTTTCGGAATAATATTTGTCTAAACCTTCCTTATAATCCTCTCGGCCCTTGTTTAAATCTTCGCGGCCCTTTACAAGCTTATCCTTTGCATCAGCAAGTTTAGTCTCTGCGTCATCAATTTTATCTTCGCCCTCTTCAATTTCACCGGCTATCTCAGCTTTCATGGCAGATAGTCTATCGATTGGGCGATACTTCATGTCAATTCTTAACGCATTTTCCTTCTGCTTCATTATTTCTCTATATTCTTTGTCAGAAGTCTTGTAATCATCGAGTCCATCAAAATTTAACTTTGCAATTGTTGGCTTGCCACTAAAATTATCTGGCAAAATATATCCAAAGCCCGAAATCTTCCCATATCCACGCTCTGAATATCCTCTATCATCAGTCTGTATGTGGTCTAAGCTATTTGCATAGCCGACAACTTTAAAATCATATCTGTCTAAATCATTTTTGTCATTCTCATCATCATCTTTATCAAATGAAATTGTAGAACCTATTGGATGATCTTTTTTCATCTCAAAGTCCAAAATAATTTCATCATTATTTTTTAAATTTCTTCCCTCTACTATTTCTGGCATGGAAATTTCATAAGGGTAATTTAGAAGTTTAATTACAACAGCCTCTCCCTTAATGAACATGTCCTTGTCATATCCATACTCAAGCTCGTTAATATCTCTTTGGTCTTCAATTATGGACATATCTTCATTTTCAAACCCCGATGGGCATGTGACAATCATATCTGCATAATTTAGCGTATTGATTTTTTCTTCTAAAGAACCCCTCATAATTGGGCCAGTTGAGATAAGTCCCACTAATACAAAAACTCCAAGTGCAACGATAAGTAGAATCGAGATGAATTTGTGAATTGTATTTCTTATTTCTCTTGTAATATCTTTTGTTGAAGCTTTCACTTCACACCTACCATTCTATCTCCATAATGTTCTTTGGATTTTTGTTAATATTTACATTCTTAATCTTAGCATCGCTCATCTCAATGAGCCTATCGGCACTATTTTTAATTGCCGAGTTGTGTGTAATTACAACAACTGTCGTATCAGTCGTCTTTGTAAGATCTTGTAACATTTTTAAAATCTGCTTACCAGTATTATAATCTAGCGCACCTGTCGGCTCGTCACAAAGAAGTAGTTTTGGACTCTTTGCAATAGCACGTGCAATGGAAACTCTCTGTTGCTCGCCGCCTGATAATTGCGACGGGAAGTTATTCATTCTGTCCTTAAGCCCAACGGCTTTTAAGACTTCTTCTGGATCTTTTGCGTGCTCGACAATTTGCGTGGCAAGTTCTACATTTTCAAGAGCAGTTAAGTTTGGAATCAAATTATAAAATTGAAAGACAAATCCCATGTCATATCTTCTATAATTAGTAAGCTCTCTGTCGCTTAACTTCGAAATGTCCTTTCCATCGACAAATAGATTTCCCTTAGTCGGCCTATCCATTCCGCCAAGAATATTTAAAAAAGTTGATTTGCCCGCGCCACTTGCGCCTAAAATCACGGCAAATTCATTTTTTTCTATTTCAAAATTTAAATCTTCATTTGCAGTTATAGATGTCTCTCCTGCTTGATATACTTTATAAAGATTTTTCACTTCAATAAATGCCAATTTAATCACCTTTTACATTTATACCTTTTACCAATTATAACAAAACTTATTTAATTAAACTAAACTTTGACACAAATTATTTAAGTTAAGTTTAGATTACATAAATTTTTGCATTAAAAAACCACCCTAAGGTGGTTACTTAATATCTCAAAGACTCGCGAATCCTTTTGTCTTCCTCACGTCTTTTAATTGTCTCTCTTTTGTCCCAAAGTTTTTTACCTTTACACTTTGCGATTTCAACTTTGACTCTTCCCTTTACTAAATATAATTTTAGCGGGATTATAGTGTAGCCTTCAGTTGTCTTTACTTGCTCGAGCCTTCTTATCTCTTGCTTGTGCATCAAAAGTTTTCTCTTTCTAGTTGGATCAACATTATTTCTGTTTCCTTGCTCATAAGGACTTACGTGCATGTTAAAAATAAAAATTTCTCCATTCGAAATGTCGCAGTAAGCATCTTTTAAATTCGCTTGTCCTGCTCTTATTGATTTAACTTCTGTTCCCACAAGCTCAATCCCAGCTTCATATCTATCTTCTATAAAGTATAGGTGTCCTGCCTGTTTATTTCTGGCAAGCACATTATCCGCTACTTTTTTACTCATATAAATCACCAACTAATTTAAAATCAATTGTTCCCATATTGAGATCGACATTTGAGACTTCAATCTTCACTTCATCTCCAATGTGAAACTCAATCTTTGTCTCGTAATCAATTGCTTTGTAATTCTCAACATCGAATTCAAAATATCCGTCCATGCTCTTGTAGCTCACAAGTCCTTCGACTAAGTTTGGAAGTTCTACAAACATTCCAAAACTTGTGATACTTGAAACAAATCCGTCGTACTCTTCTCCAATTCGCTCAGACATATACTCTGCCATCTTTACAGATTCAACTTGTCTTTCTGCATCTTGAGCTTTCTTTTCTGTGTCTGATATATGATCTGCAATCTCTGGAAGTTCTGTCTCGAGTCTTAAAAGAGTTTTAGGACTAAGTTTATATGCAATATCTTTTTTTATAATTCTATGAACAGTTAAGTCGCAGTATCTTCTAATTGGCGAAGTAAAGTGTGTGTAATGTTCAAATGAAAGCCCAAAGTGAATATCTTGGTAGGCTGAGTACTTTGCCTTTTGCATTGCACGAAGTGTAAGAGTCGAAATAAATAACTCTTCCTTTTTGCCTTTAACTTTTTTTAGAAGTTTTTGTATGTCCATTGGACTTACTTCTTTGTCGAAATTAAGTGCATAACCAAGTGGTCTAATATATGAATTTAACTCGGAAATTTTTTCGTTCTCAGGTCTTTCGTGAACTCTATATAGAAATGGAATCTCCTTGTAGAAGTATCTCTTTGCAACGCACACATTGGCAAGAAGCATAAAGTCTTCAATTAATTTATTGGCACTTCTTCTGTCCTTTTTGTAAATATCTGTAGGCCATCCGTCTTCATTTACTTCAATTACAACCTCTGGAATATCAAAGTCAATTGCACCGCCTTCTTCTCTTCTTTTTTGAAGAGTCTTAGAAAGTTCGTACATATTTAATAGAATATCTTGAAGTCCTTCGATTGACGGAGAAACTTTCCCATCTTCCAAAAAGTCTGACACATCTTCGTAGACAAGTCTTCTATTAGAATTAATTACAGACTCTACGATTTCATATTTTTTTACCTTGCCAGTCTTATCTACATTCATCATACAGGAAAGAGTTAGCCTATCGACGCCTTCATTTAGCGAACAAATTCCATTTGAAAGTTCAAAAGGAAGCATCGGTATTACTTTATTTAATAGATAAACGGAGTTTCCCCTCTTGTAAGCTTCTCTTTCAATTTCAGAATTTTCGTCTACATAGTGAGCAACATCTGCAATGTGAACTCCAAGTCTATAGTCGCCGTTTTCTAAAACTTCAAGTGATACTGCATCGTCAAAGTCTTTTGAATCGGCACCATCAATAGTAAATGTAGTTAGATCTCTAAAGTCCTTCCTGTATTCCAAATCTTCTTCTCTTACTTCTTGTGGAATTTGTTTTGCCTCAGACATTGCTGATTTTGAAAAGTCCATTGGAAGCTCCATTGCAGCAGCAATAGACATGATGTCAACATGGGGATCAGTTGGATAACCCAAGACTTCTATTATCCTTCCCTCTGGTTTTTTAGTTCCAGTTGGCCACTTTTCTATTTTTACTACAACTTTTTGACCATTTCTTGCGCCATAAATTTTTTTCTTTGGAATGTAGATATTCATTGCAAGTTTACTCTCATCTGCAATTACAAATCCAAAGTCCCTTTTGTCTTCAAAAATTCCAACTACTTTGTTGTTAGCTCTTTTTACAACAGAGACGACTTTGCCCTCATCTCTATCGCCAGACTTGTCATCGTATTTTTTTACGATTACTTCGTCTCCATTTAGAGCTGTTGAAAGATTGTTTTTAGATATATAAATATCTTCGTCAAGATCTTTACTCATCAAAAAACCAAATCCCTTAGAGGTAGTTTGAACTTTTCCATAAAAATATTTCTTATTGTCTACTACTTTGTACTTTTCTCTCTTATCTAAAAATATTAGACCTTCATTTTCCATCTCATCTAATATTTTTTTAAATCCTTTTTTCTCTTTATTCTTTATTCCAAGATGCTTCATAAGGTCATCTTTAGAAAGGGGTTTCGATTCTTCGATAATTTTAAAAATCTTTTCTTTAATCATTTAAATCTTTGCTCCATAGCTTGTCATGTTAAATAGGTTTGAATCTATTGAATACATATTGTCTAATTTATCTTTGCTTCTTTCTTTTCCCAAATCTATCAGCTTTGTAATAAGATCTTTTAAATTTAATCCATTTACTTCATATAAATAAAATGCAATTGAGCCAGGAAGTGTGTTGATTTCATTTACATAAGCTTTATCGCCATCAACTAAAAAGTCGATTCTTGCAACTCCACATCCGTCGATTGCTTTAAAAGATTTTAGTGCAAGATCTTTTATTTGTTTATCAAGACTCTCACTTAGCTCTGCAGGAAGTTTTTTTGCTTGATTCTTTTGACTGGACTTGGCGCCCTTTGAACCAGCAACATACTTGTCTTCGTATTTTAATAAATCTTTAAAACCAATTGGCTCTTCGCAAGCTGAAAGAGTCAAATCATTTTCGTAACCGAGAACTGCAATGTTAATCTCTCTTGGATTTTCTACAGCCTCTTCGACAATTATTTTTCTGTCGTAGCTTGATGCAACTTCAAGAGCTTTAGAAAGTTCAAGGGCATCTTTAACTTTATTAATTCCAATTGATGAGCCCAAGTTTGCAGGTTTTACAAAAAGTGGGAATTTTAAATTCTCACATCTTTTAACAACTTTTTCTAAATTATTTAGTTCATCTCTGTAAAAATATTCATACTTTGTCATTGGAATATCTTCTGATTCAAAGACTTTTCGCATTGTAACCTTGTCCATTCCAACAGCAGCACTCATTACGCCACATCCAGTGTATGGCATTCCCATAAGTTCAAATAAACCTTGAGTGCATCCGTCTTCTCCAAAAGTTCCGTGAAGTGCAAAAAATATTAAATCTATTTTTTCATAAACTGCCACTTCATCGTATGCTGCTTGAAAAAGTTTTTTATCATTGTGCTTTATATAGTATAAATTGTGATTTCCATATTCTGGTTTGAAGAAAACTTCTGCTGCGTCTTTAAAGTCACCTGTCTTGTAACTTTTGAAGTTCTTTAAAGACTCACCAGTCAAAAACTTTCCTTCTTTTGTAATATAAATTGGTATTGGATTGAATTTACTTTTATCCATGTTTTCAATAATTTGCATACCTGTTATTACAGAAACTTCGTGCTCAACAGATCTGCCTCCAAAAATCACACCAATATTTTCCATTATATTCACTCCTCGTTATAATTATCTGGCAGGTCATTTTCAAATAATATTACATCGCCAGATTTTGAAATTTGAGCTAAAACTTCAGTAGCCTCTGTAAGAGTACTCACTGGAAAAATATTTTCCTTATTAAATCCTTCGGCTATGAGTCCTCTATATATTGGTTCTGTTCTCTTTTTGCCCACTAGAATTGCAAAGTCAACGACTTTTGCCATCTCATGTCCTATTTTTTCATTTTCTTTTACTTCTATATCTCCAAGTTCAACCATTCCTGGAGTAATAATTATTTTTCTGTGGTCTTTAAATTCACATAAAACATCGAGTGCCGCCCTAAATCCAACTGGGTTTGAGTTAAAGGCATCGTCGATTACGATTGTCCCGTTGTTTGTGTTCATAAGGCTTAGTCTGTGCTCAACTGGCTCGACCTTCTTAATTCCATTTGCAATTTCATCAAGGCTAAGTCCCAAAACATGAGCTGCCGCTGCTGATGCTAGAAGGTTTGAAATATTGTGCTTTCCTAAAAGTTTTGTCTGGCACATTATATTTCCTTCGCCCTTAATATTTAATCTAAATTTAGATCCCTCTTCTGAAACAGAAATTTCATCGGCGTATACGTCAAGCTTTTCGATATTTTCCATTCCATATCTATAAGTCTTTTTTAAAGTCTTATCAGCAAGTGGCTTTACATAGTCATTGTCATAATTAAAAATTGCAATGCCATCTTGTGGCAGATCCTCTATAAGTTCGTACTTAGTCCTTTGAATGTTTTCTATTGATTTAAATAGATGCATATGTGTTGGGCCAATTGCAGTTATTATTCCAATGTCTGGTTGCACAAGTTGGCTAACTTCGTGAATTTCTCCTGGCACTTTTGCACCAAGTTCTGCTATAAAAACTTCTCTATCTGGTTCAAGTTCATTGTTGATTATTTTTGAAAGACCCATTGGAGTATTAAAAGATGATGGAGTGTTTTTAACTTTTAAAGCTTCTGAAAGTATGGTATCAGATATAAATTTAACTGAAGTCTTTCCAAAAGATCCAGTAATTCCCAACACTTTTAATCCGTAATTTTTCTTATAATCTTTAATTTTCTTTTGTGCAGAGTCAAAAAATCCTTGGTTTATTTCTAATTCTTTTGGAAGGGCAAGCTTATTTGAAATAAGTAGAACTCTTGCCTCAAAAAAATAAATTAAAAATGATGCAACTAGGCATACTAAAACAGCAACTAAAGCATTTTGACTTATGTTGTAAATAATTAGAGAAATTATTACAGCAACAACAAAAAACACAAAGTTTACTTGTTTGTGTTTTTTCAAAAGTCTCTTTGCTCTATCTGTCCACACAAGTGGAGTTTTTTGATTTTCTTCTTTTTTGTAGACTAATTTATTAATCTTATTTTTATTTGCATTTAAAAAATTTTTATACTCATCATTGTCATATCCCTCAAGCTGAAGCATATGAATTGGATAATTGCTTCTTATATATGAATAATATATAAAAAAGCATAAAATTAAAAAATCTAGTATTATAACTTTTAACATAATATCTCCTAATCTAAAAACGAATTTAAAACTGCATTAAATGTTCCAAAGTCATCAATGTATGAATAGTGACCGGCTCCCTTTAAAACTACAAGGCCAGAATTTTTAATCTTCTTCTCAAAAACTTCTGCCATATACATTGGAGTTGCGTCGTCATTTTCGCCCCAAATTAAAAGAGTTTCAGCATTAATTTTAGGAAACTCTTCTTCTGTAGACTCATTTACAACTTTTACAAAACACTTGCGCATAATCCCATCGGCGTTTTGATAATCGTCAGAACCATGTTTTTTGTAAAATTTCTTAAGGCTCTCTTCATCATTTCCGTGGGTAAGTAAGTAAAATTTCTTCGCAATTTTAAAAGAATAGACTTTTAAATAGTAACTGAGCTTTCTCTTTGGAAGAACTCCAGATGCATCTATTAAAACTAATTTTTCAATTTTTTCGTCATTCTTTGCACCTAGGATTGTAAGAGTTTTGCCGCCAAATGAATGTCCAATAAAAGTTGCCTTATCAATATTAAACTTTTCCAAGAAAGCGAGCAAAAATTCATAATAGTCATATGTGCCCATCACAAAATTGGGATCATCACTATCTCCAAATCCCGGTGCATCATAAGCATACACTGTATACTCACTTGACACAGAATTAATTATTGGTGTGATGCTTTCAATATATGCGCCCCAGCCATGCAAGATGACACAAATTTTTTCGCCGCCATCTCTTTTTATATATGCAGTTTTTATTCCATTTATTTCTACAAATTTCTTATCTAAATTCATCTTCATCTTCTTTAATAGTAATTATTTTATAACTTTCATCTTCTTTTTTATAATCATCTGAAAAATTATTTTCATTAGAGAAACTTTTATCTACATAAAGACCGCTCTCTTCGCCACCTTCCAATTCAAGGTGCATCTTTAAAGATGAAACTCTAGATTTAAGTCTATCTATTTCTTTAAAAATTTCATCTAAATCAATTGATTCATCTCTACCTTTGTAGCTTTTGTAAAAATGTTCGCCAACTTTAGAATAAAGCTCATCTATTTTTCTTTCTTCATTTAAAATCTCGTACTTAACTTTTGCGATTTTTTTTATTTTTTTTGACTCACTTATAACTTTTTGCGATAAAAAAGAAATATTTTCTTTAAGATCAGTAATGTTATCGTCAAAATTATCGAATAATCCCAAAAAAATCACCTCGAATCATTCCTATTATACCAAATAATTGTATGTATTTAAATAACAAGGATTGCACTTGTTTTATAAATACATAAGTGGGTAAAAAAATATTGGAGGTGCTTTATGGAAAAATTAACATTATACGTTGGCACTTATTGCCCGTTTTGTAAAAAAGTTGAACACTTTATGGAACAAGAAAATATCACATCTGTTGAAATAAAAAATATTGACGAAGATGCAGATGCAAGAGAATATTTAGTTGAGAAAGGTGGCAAAAAACAGGTCCCTTGTCTATTCATTAGTGACAAACCACTTTATGAATCACTTGATATCATTAAATATCTAAAAGAAAATGTAAAATAAATTATAATAAAATTGCTTGAGTTCGCTCAAGCTTTTTTGTTGCTTAAAATTTCAAATTTAAATTTTTATTTATATTTTTTAAAACTATTAAAAACTTTATTATTAACTCTTACAAAACTTTATTATTTAAAAAATTTTACGAATCATATCTAAGTACTTAAATTTTCACAAAACTTATTTACCATCAATATCTTTTGACTGACAAATATTTTTCCACTCACGCATCTATCATATTAAATTTTTATTTAA
>NZ_JBMNPQ010000008.1:0-34734 GCF_050943655.1 Peptoniphilus sp.
AACCATCTTCTAATCTATTTTAGAAGATGAAGAAAAATTAAAGCGTATCTTTTCTAAATACAATGTGGAAAGTATTGCATCGCTTAGAGAAATATTTTTAAATAAAGATACAGATGACTTTAAGCTTTTAATCTCAAGGAAGAAAGATGAATTAAATAGATTAGAAGATGGTTTTACAGCAGAAAAAGTTTATAAAGAAAAAACTTTAGAAGAGTTGGATCTAGAAATTAGAAACAAGAAGCTTCAAATATCTAATTTAAATGGAAAAATTTCTTCACTTGAATCATCTGTAGAAAGATTAAAGGACTTGGAAGAAAGAGCCATGACACTAAAGAAGAAAAAGAAAAAACATATTAAGGACCTTCAAGATATAACTCTCGCAAGAGATAAGCTCTTATTTACTATTGATAATAATAGAGATAGTTATTTGCCAAAGCTTAAAAGTGCAATGGAAGAGACACTATCTGCTATTACGAATAAAAAATACGAACAAATTATTATAGATAAAGACTTCAATATAAAAGTTTTGGACAGCAGTCTAAATAATTATGTCGATGTAGAAAATTTAAGCCTTGGCACAATAGATCAAATTTACTTTTCTTTTAGAATCGCAATGGCAAAGATTCTATCTAAAGAAAAGCTACCGCTCGTGTTGGACGGACATTTTGATTCTTACGATGATTACAGGCTAAATAAAACTTTGAAATTTTTAGAAAATTATGGACAAATTTTAATTTTCACAAGTTCAAAGAGAGAAATTGAGTTATTAGATAAAAATAATATGAATTACAATTTAATAAATTTGAGGTGAATATGATTTACGCTATAGGAGATTTACATTTTGACTTTTCAAAAGAAAAACCTATGGATATTTTTGGTCTCAATTGGGAAAACCATGAAGAAAAAATCATAGACAATTGGAAAAAAACTGTTAAAGAAGACGACTTAGTGCTACTTCCAGGAGACATCTCTTGGGGATTAAAACTTGAAGATGCTCGTCTTGATTTAGAGAGAATAGATAATCTACCTGGGATAAAGATAATTTCAAAAGGAAATCACGACTACTGGTGGTCTTCAATGAACAAAATGGAGTCTTTAAATTTAAAGAAGACAAAATTTTTGCACAACAATTCCTATGAATATGGTGACTATTCAATTGTCGGCACTCGTGGTTGGGCTGCGCGTGACTCATTTGAATTTTCAGAAAATGATGAAAAGATATATATGAGGGAAGTGGGAAGGCTAAAGAATTCTCTTGATACGGCCAAAAATAAAAAAATTATTGCAATGCTTCATTATCCACCTTTTAATCAGGATTTAACACCAAATGAATTTTCCAAAACATTAAGTGAATATGGAGTAGAAAAATGCGTCTATGGTCACTTACATGGCAAAGGTCATAAATTTAAATTTGAAGGTGAATTTTTGGGTGTTGAGTATATTTTTGTAGCAAGTGACTATTTAGATTTTGATTTAAAGTTAATTAGGGAGGATTAATGGAGCGAGAAATAGAGGTAAAAATTTTAAATATTGACACAGATGCTTTTGAAGAAAAATTAAAGCTTTTGGGAGCAGAGTTTGTCAGAAAAGAAAACCAAGTAAATATAACAATTAATTCATACAAACATCCTATTTTAAAAGAAACAGGATATCTTAGAATAAGAGTTTCAGAAACTAAAGGCGAAATTAAAAAATATTTTACATTTAAAGAGAATGTTTCAACAAAAAAGGTAAGAGACAATATTGAGCATACAGTTGAAATTGACGATGAGGATGAACTATTAAAAATTTTAGAGCTTTTAGGTTATGATGATATCTATAAGGGAACTAAAGAGAGGACAAAATATGTTTATGAGGGCCTAACTATAGACATAGACAAGTGGGATGAAGCGACTTATCCCTATGCGTATGTGGAAGTCGAAGGGCCATCAATTAATGAAATTTACAGCTTTGTAGACAAGTTAGAGATAGATAGAGAAAATATTTCGACACTTTCTATTGCAGAGCTAAAAGAAAATTTAAAAAAATAGTGTGACATATATAATAATTATGTTATAATATTTATATCTTAAAGGGGGATGTTATGACTAAGTATAATTATATTAAATGGTTCGATGAAATTGGCAAAGACGATGTAGGAATCGTTGGTGGTAAAGGAGCAAACTTAGGAGAGCTTACAAGCTTTGGTTTACCAGTGCCTCCAGGATTTTGCGTAACAGCAGGTGGATACAAAAAATTCATCGAATATGCTGAGCTTGATGAAATTGTAAAAGTTTTGATGGAAGCAGTAGATGTTGATGACATTGACGAACTTGAAAATGCTTCTAAACAAATTCAAGAAAAAATTGTTGAAAAAGAATTTGATCCAGAACTAGAAGAAGAAATTTTATCTGCTTACAGAGAATTTTCTGAACTAATTAATGTTAAAGATCCAGAAGTTGCCGTTAGATCTTCAGCAACAGCAGAAGACCTTCCTGATGCATCCTTTGCAGGACAACAAGATACTTACCTTCATATCAGTGGTGAAGAAGAACTTCTTAAACATATTAGAGATTGCTTTGCATCACTTTGGACATCAAGAGCAATTTATTACAGGGAAAAACAAAAATTTGATCACTTCGATGTAGCTCTATCTGTTGTTGTTCAAAAAATGGTAAACTCTGAAAAATCAGGTGTAATGTTTACTGCAAACCCAATCAATTCAAACACTGATGAGATGATGATTAACGCAAGCTACGGCTTAGGTGAAGCAGTAGTTTCTGGTATTGTTACTCCAGATGAATATATTATCGACAAAAAAACAAGAAAAGTAATAGAAAAAAATATCAGCGAAAAAGAATACATGGTAATAAAGAAAAAAGATACAGTTGGAACAGAAGTAGTTAAAGTTAAGGATATCCTTGGCGAAGGAGCTATAAAGAGCGAAGCTTTATCACCAGAAGAACTACAAACTCTAATCGAAAGAGGACTTAAAGTTGAAGAACTTTACGGTTCAGTTCAAGATACTGAATGGGGATTTGACGCTGATACAAAAGAATTTTATTTCTTACAATCAAGACCAATTACTACAATTAAATCAGAAGAAAAAGAAAAACTTGTAACTTTAGTTAAAGGACTACCAGCTTCTCCAGGAATTGGAAGAGGTAAGGTAAAACTTATAAAAGATATCTCTGAAATTAACAAAATCGAAGAAGGAGACATCTTAGTAACTGAGATGACTAACCCTGACATGGTGCCAGCAATGAGAAAATGTGCAGGAGTTGTTACAGACGAAGGTGGAAGAACTTGTCACGCAGCAATAGTATCTCGTGAACTTCAAATTCCTTGTATCGTTGGTTCAAAAACTGCTACTAAAGTTTTAAAAACAGGAGATGTTGTAACTGTTGATGCAACAAGAGGTATTGTGTTTGAAGGAGAAGTTCTAAAAGAAGAAGCAAAAGAAAAAGAAACTCAAACAAATAATAGTGCTTCAATTGCTAATTTAGACGAAATCAGAAGCCTACTTGCTCCAACAACAGCAACAAAGATTTACATGAACCTTGGCGAACCAGATTTAATTGATAAATATAAATCTCTACCATTCGATGGAATTGGACTTATGAGAACAGAATTTATCTTCACTAACATGATTGGTGCTCACCCAATGTATTTAGTTAAAACAGGTCAAGGAGACCTTATGATAGAAAAACTTTCAGAAGGAATCTCCAAAGTTGCACAAGCAATCTTCCCAAGAAACCTTGTTGTAAGAATGAGTGACTTTAGAACTAATGAATTTAGAGGACTAAAGGGTGGAGACGAAGTAGAACCTATAGAAGCAAACCCAATGATCGGTTGGAGAGGTGTTTCTAGATACATTTCACCTGAATACGAAGAAGGATTTAGACTTGAATGTAGAGCAATGAGAAAGGTAAGAGAAGAATACGGACTTACTAATGTTATTGCAATGCTTCCATTTGTTAGAACTCCTGAAGAATTAAAAGTTGTTAAGGGAATAATGGCAGAAGAAGGACTAGTTCAATCTAAGAACTTCAAAATTTGGATAATGGCAGAAGTTCCATCTGTAGTACTTCAAGCTGAAGAGTTCGCTGAACTTGTTGATGGATTCTCAATTGGATCAAATGACCTTACTCAACTAGTAATGGGTGCAGACAGAGACTCTGGAATATTAAATAATATGGGATATTTTGACGAAAGAAACGACGCGGTTAAAATTGCACTTAAGACAATAATTGACGCTGCAAACAAAAAAGGAATCACTTGCTCAATCTGTGGACAAGGACCAAGTCAATATCCTGAGCTTGCAGAATTCTTAGTAGAATGTGGAATTACATCAATGTCAGTAAATCCAGATACTGTAGAATATACAAGAAGACTTGTAGCTTCTGTTGAGCAAAAAATAATTCTTAAAAAATTAAGAAGCTTATAATAATATAATATATTTAGTTTAAAATAATAAAACGAAGATGTTTTGATTTTTAAAGCATCTTCGTTTTTTTTGTAAAGTATTAAGTTCATTCATCTATGCGATTATTTATAAAATTAGTCAAAAAGACTTACATATGTTTATAATCAAAAAATAATGCTGTTAGGCTTTTTGAAAATAAATATTTTTCAATTTCTACATTGCAAGTATCTTCTTTAAATTTAATTACATTTTCAATGTAGATTTTGTAGCCTTCTTCGATAAAGACATTGTAGTTTTTTGATCTAGTCTTTGGTGGACCGGGATAAACATATGGCATTGGCATTCCGCCTGTACAACAAGACTGTGCAGCAAATGTCTCCACTGTAAATTCTTCTGCTGACTTGTTTTCTAAATATTCTTTTGCTTCCCTTGATATTTGTATTTTCATAGGCATCTATTTCTTAATTAATGTCACAAAAAAGTCGCTAGGTTCTATGGCCTTTATTGCAACAGAGTTAACGCCGTCAAACTTTAAAATTTTGCCAGGATCAAGTTCGTATTTTTCTTCATCGTCGACAAGAACTTTAATTTTTCCTTTTACAATTGTAATAATAACATCATTGCCAGGGTGAGAGTGTTTATCTACAACTTCATTATTAGCAAGTGATTTTTTTATTACTGTATAATTTTCATCGCTAAAAGATTTTCCTGGACTATTAGACAAAAATGCCTTCATTCCTTCACCTCGTCCGTTTCTTTTTCCTTTTCAACTACTTCAAGACCTTCTGTTATAGCTTCTTCTGGCTCTTCTTCTTTTTCAAGATTAAGGTCTTTTCCTTCTGTAATGTGTTCTATGAAATTATTCGTAGTATCAATGTCCTCAATTTTATAATCTTCCATACCTTTTAAGAAAGTAGAAAGATTAATAACTTCTTCTTTATAAAGTTTTCTAATAATTTCGTCTATATCTTGAGAATTTTTGCGAACAAGTTCTGATCTAATTTCATTTAAAATTTTTATTTTTTCAAGATCATAGTTTTTCGCAAACTTTTGTAAATCCTCATAAATAATATCTGTAATAGTAGGGTTTAACCTTGAGTCATTGATACTAAAAGTAAGTGGTCCATGAGTTACAGATTTATTAATTGACATATTTGATTTTGAAAATATATCATAGCGCTCATAAATCATATTTCTAGCTGACGCTCGATTTTCTAGAGCTTCATTTAATTCAAAGTTCTCCGTAGCTATGATAACAAAATCATAACCCATAAACTGAAAATCATTTGGTATTTCCATTTCCTTAAGCTTTAATTTGCCTTCAGAATTTTTTTCGATTTCTAAGATTTCTCCGCCAAAGCTTTCTGCAATCATATATATTTCTGCTTCCGTGTCTATTACAGATTTTAGTGCAGATAGAGCGAGGAAACCTCCGCCAAATATAAGGATATTTTTGTGGGCTGTGTCAAGTCCAACCGGTAAAAAACGCATAGCATCACTCCTTTACTCCATTATACCCTATAACGCATTAAATTACTCGTATATTATTGCATATTAATTAAATCAAACATTTTAGCATAAATTTAGTATTTCTGAAATACAAATGTAATATAACTTACTATTTGAGCCGCTTTTGTGTGTTATAATAATGATAGTATGTATTTAGGATATGGAGGTTAGAAATATGAAATCTAATAATCTAAAAAGAATAGCAGCGATTGGTTTAGCAGCAGCTACACTTATGCCAAGCGTTGCATTTGCAAAAGAGTTTAAAGATGTTACGAAATCAAACAAGTATTCTTGGGCATATGATTACATTGATACTTTAAGTGATAAAGGAGTTATTGAAGGTTACGAAGATGGTACTTTTAAACCTGAAAGACCTGTTTCATTAGAAGAAACTTTAAAATTACTATTTGAAATTATTAACCCAAGTGATGCTGAAGTTAAAGAAGCAGTTGAAAAATATGGAAAAATTGCCACTGACAATGGTGTTAAAGAATGGGCAAAAGAATGTACTTCATACGCTCTTTCTAAAGGAATTATAAGCGAATCAGTTCTAAAAAACGCAAATGAAAATGGATTCTTTGATTACAAAGATCAAAAATTCCCAGTAAGAGCTGACATTGCAGTATTTTTCGCAAAAGGTCTTGGACTATCAAATAGTGGAGACGAATCTCTATTAAAACACAATGACAAAGATAAAATTAACGCAACAACTAGAGGATATCTTGCATCACTAGTTAAAGAAGGAATCTTTTCTGCAACAGGATCTGATGGAAATTTCGAAGGCGACAGATACATCAGACGTTCAGAAATGGCAAAAATCACTAAGATGAGCTATGACTATGTAGAAAAGAACGGAGTTAATGCTAAAACTGAAAAGATGACAGGTAAAGTATTAATGGTTACTAAACTAAATGGTGCCGATGTTCTTATAATCGAATCAGGAAACAACAAATATTCTTTCTCTATTAATACTATGACAAAGTATAAACTTGGAGACAAAGATGCAAAATATGAAGATGTTAAGAACGGTCAAGAAATTGAAGTAGAATACACTAAACTTTCTGGAGACGACAAATTAGGAACTGCTAAAGTTGTAACTATTAAAAACGCAAACCTAGACTCAGTTGGTTATGTAAATTCACTTGATTCATCTAAAGACGAAATAACTATAAGATATAGAAGCAGTGATAAAGATCTTAACTTCAAGACAACAGCAAAAATTTCAACTTCAGACACTAAGACTTTTAAAGTTGCAAAAGATGCAAAACTTGAAGCATTTGGAAATAGCATAAACCTTGGAACAATTAAGAGTGAAGACTTAGTTGAATTTAAAACTAATGACAAAAATGAAATTTCAGAACTTAAATTATTCCCTAAAAATGCTGTAGTAAAAGGTGAAGTAACTTATCTAAATGACATCGACAGAGCTAATGGAACACTAAGACTAAAATTAAAAGATAAGAAGATTTACGAATTCTACACAACTAATGACACAAGAGACTTAGGAAACATTAGAGTTGGTGATGAAGTGACACTAAGCACTTCTTACAAAGTAGCTCTAGGACTTGGAAATTTAAATGAAAGTCAAACTCTAACAGGAAAGATTGTTGATTACGACAAGGGAGGTAGCTATAATTCAGGATATTTAATTCTTGAAAAATCTTCTGGAGGAAGAGCTGAATACAAACTATCTAGAGATGTTGAAGTAATGATTAATGAAAATCTTTCTGATTCACAACCTAAAGATTTAGTTGGAAAATATGCATTAATTGAATTAGATAGAGATGGCTATGTTGATAGAATTTATAAAATCGATAAGGATTCTATTGTAAATGCAATGGTACAAGTTGTTAGATATGACTACAATAACAATCCATTCTTTGAAGATAAAGAAATAAGCAACAAAGCATTAGTTATTCAATCTGACAATAAAGAAATAAAGCCAACAGGATATGTTTATCTAGGAAGCAAAAACCCTTATAAACAATATACAGTTTTACAAATCAACGGTGTGTTGAATGACAGGGATGAACTTAAAATTATAGAAGAAAGAGAATTAGGTAATCCTGGAAAAGAACTTGATACAGACTCTAAATCAACTTTTAAAGACTTAAGAGATTTCAGACCATATGATCGTTATGCTAATAATGGATATAGAGATTCTGATAGAGACGTTAACGCATATTATTAATAATTAAATTATAAAGTAGAAGCTCTTTGGGGCTTCTATTTTTTATTGCTCTCACTTAATCCTATGTTATAATATAGTTTGGAGTGATGAGATGAAAAAGAAAAATATTTTAACTCTTAATTTAGTTATTGTGGCACTGATGATGCCAAATAATATTTTTGCAAAAGAATTTAAAGATGTTAAGCGAAGTGGTAATGTCGCTTGGGCCTATGAATATATAAATGAGCTTTCTGATAAAAATATTTTAAAAGGCTACGAAGATGGAAGTTTTAAGCCAAATAATGCTGTAAGCTTTTTAGAGACTATGGAAATTATAAAGACTATTAAAAATCCATCGAAAGATACATTAAATGATGCAGTTAATAAGAATTTAGAATTATTAAATGCAAATGGAGTCCCAAGCTGGGCAAGAGATGCTGTTGCTTTTAATATTGAAGAGGGAACTATTACGGAAAAAACTTTGACAGAGGCAAAAAAACGCGGCTTTATTGAATCAAGAGTTTATCCAAATAGAAACTCAATTGCAGTTTACTTTGCCAGAGCTTTTAAAATTAACGAGAGCACAGATACATCAAATTTAAAATACACAGATAAAGATAAAATTGCACCGATGACTCTAAAGTATTTGCCAGAGCTTGTCAATGCAAAAATATTTTCTGCAACAGGTTCCGATGGATTATTTAATGGAAATAAGGCAATAAGACGAAGCGAGATGGCTGCCATTACATCAAGAACATTAAGATGGACTGAAGATAATAGTTCAGTAATTGAAGATGACAACTCAGCGGGAGAGTCTTTAATTCCAGATGACGAGAAAAAACCTATAGAAGATAATACAGCTGATGATATGAGTAATAATGAAGGTGAAATTAAGGATGACTTGGGAGAATCAATAATTAATGATGATTCATCTAAGGATATGCCAGTCGAAGAGAAAGAGACGAATGAAACTGTAAATTTCTCGGGAGAAGTTACTGATATTTTAGACGGCGGAAGTGTAAAATATTTAAAAGTTAGAATTAGAGAAACTGACAATTCTAATTTTGCCAAAGATAATATTATTACAATTCACACAAGTAGAGTCTATAAAATAGGTGATATTGTATCAGGCAGTGGAAATTTAAAAAACAATAGTCTAATGGATATAAAATTAAATTAAATTTATAAAATGGCTGTTTTAAATAGACAGCCATTTCTAGTTGGAGGAAAAATGGATTTTTTAAATAGAATGGAGATAATGTTATCTTCAGAAGATATTGAAAAAATAAAATCAAAATCAGTGCTTATTTTTGGACTTGGTGGAGTTGGCGGTTCTTGTGCAGAGACCATGGCAAGATCTGGCATTGGCAGAATAGGTATTGTCGATAAAGATGTTTTTGATGTAACTAATATAAATAGGCAAATTTTTGCAACTATGGATAGCATAGGAAAAAACAAGACTGATGTTGCAGAAGAAAGACTTCTTTCGGTAAACCCAGAATTAAAAATCGATAAATATAATATAAATTTTTCAAAAGAGACTGCACAAGATATTAATTTTAATGATTATGACTACATAGTCGATGCAATTGACACTGTCACTTCAAAGATTGAGCTAATAGAAATTGCGACAGAGCTTAATATTAAAATAATTTCTTCAATGGGAGCAGGAAATAGACTTGACCCGACAGCTTTTGAAATTACAAAAATTGAGAAGACGAAAAACGATCCCTTGGCGCGAGTAATGCGAAAAAAATTAAAAGAAAAGGGAATTAAAAATGTGCCAGTCGTCTGCTCAAGAGAGATTCCAATTAAGACAAGTAACAGGACTCCTGGATCAATTTCTTTTGTTCCGCCTGTTTGTGGAATGATACTGACCTTCTTCGTCATAAGAGACATATTAAATTTGAATTAATAGCTAAAAAAACATATAATATTTACAAATGGGTGAAAATATGGATATTAATACTTTAAATGACAAACAAAAAGAAGCTTTGCTTGCCACAGAGGGGCCAGTGCTTATTTTAGCAGGAGCTGGCAGTGGAAAGACTCGAGTTGTGACGAGCAAAATTGCATACTTAATTGAAGACTTAAATGTTGCTGAATGGAAAATTTTGGCAATTACTTTTACAAATAAAGCAGCTAACGAAATGAAGGACAGAGTCAGCGCTTTGATTGATAAAAATGTTGACTCAATGTGGATTGGAACATTCCACTCTATTTGCGTTAGAATTTTAAGAAGAAATATTGAAAAGCTAGGATATACACAAAACTTTACAATTTATGATCGCGACGACCAACTCACAGTGGTTAAAGAAGCGATAAAAGAATTAGGACTAAATAAAGATATGTATAGTCCAAGAGCTGTAATTTCAAATATTTCGAATATAAAAAACCAGGGAATTGATCCTAAGACATATATTAGAGAAAACGAGACAGATTTTTATAAGAAAAATATTGGAGAGCTTTACAGTTCATATGAAAATAAATTAAAGTCAAACAATGCACTTGATTTTGACGATTTACTTATTAAAACTGTAGAACTTTTAAAATCAAATGATGATATTCTAAAATTCTATCAAAATAAATTTGAATATATTTTTGTGGACGAGTATCAAGATACTAATGGCATCCAATATGAACTTATTAAGTTAATTGCAGGGAAGGATCCAAACCTTACTGTTGTTGGAGATAATGACCAATCCATTTATAAATGGAGGGGCGCAGACATAAGAAATATTTTAAACTTTGAAAAGGACTTTCCAGGAGCTAAGACGATAAAACTTGAACAAAATTATCGTTCCACTCAAAATATTTTAAATGTTGCAAATACTGTAATTCAAAATAATAGCGAAAGACTCGATAAAAATCTCTGGACATCTCGCGGTGTTGGAGAAAGTGTAAAATATAAAGAGTTTAGGGATTCTTACGAAGAAGAGTATGGAGTAGTGGAAAAAATAGCTGCTCTAAACTATAAGGGAAGAGCTTTTAAGGACATGGCAATTCTTTACAGAACTAATGCTCAGTCAAGGGGATTTGAAGAGGCACTAGTTAGAGAGAGAATTCCATATAAAATTGTTGGAGGACTTAAGTTCTACGACAGGATGGAAGTTAAAGATGTACTTGCATATTTAAAAGTAATAAGCAATCCCTATGACAATGTGAGCCTTGCAAGAATTATAAATAGACCAAAAAGAGGCATTGGCGAGACAACTGTAAATGATATTTTAGAATATGCAGACAAAAATAATCTTTCATTTTATACAGTCGTAACAGAAATAGATAGTTATGAAGATTTAAACATAAGGGCGAGAAAGAATGTAAAGAGTTTTGGCAATGTTTTAAAACTTTTGCGCGAACGTTCAAAAGAAATGACAGTTGGACAAATCTTTGAAGAAGTGCTGTATGAAAGTGGCTATGTAGAAGATTTGAGACTTCAAAATACAATCGAAGCCAAGACTAGACTTGAAAACATAGAAGAGCTTCATTCAAACATTATGGAGTATGACAAAGAGGGCGTTGAACTTGCTGAATATTTAAATACTCTATCGCTTTTATCTGATGTTGATAAGACTTCAGAAGATACTGGTGTAAATCTTATGACTCTTCACTCAGCCAAGGGTCTTGAATTTAAAGTGGTATTCTTAGTTGGAATGGAAGAGGGACTTTTCCCAAATTCACGATCACTTGACGATGAAGAAGACCTTGAAGAAGAAAGAAGGCTCTGCTATGTTGGGGCAACTAGAGCAGAAGATGAGTTATATATTTCATCATGCAGGACAAGAACTATTTTTGGACGTTCAACTCCTGCAATAAAATCAAGATTTATTGGCGAGATGCAAGACACAATTGAGATTATAGAAGATAAAAATAAAAATCTCGTAAATGTTGTGGACTATGGTTACCAAACTAAGAAAAGTACTAAATTTACTGGAATGAGCGCAACATCTACTAAACCTAGTGAACAGGGAGCCTCCGATACAAAAGATATTAAAGTTGGCGATAAAGTTAAACACAAAATCTTTGGCAAGGGCATGGTCGTTCAAAAGAAAGAGAAGAATGGAGATTATGAAGTTGTAGTTTCTTTTGACAAAAAAGGTCTCAAGAAACTCATGTTATCTGTTGCTCCATTAAAGGTGGTGGATTAATGGATAAAATTCAAGAGATGAAGGATCTAATTGAAGAGATTGATAAGTTAAACTATCATTACTACACACTTGATGATCCAATTGTTTCTGACAAAGAGTATGATACGCTTTACAATAAACTCCTTGCTCTTGAAAAGGAAACAGGAACTGTACTTCAATATTCTCCAACGACAAGAGTTGGTGGTGCAATACTTGAAAAATTTGAAAAGCACACACATTTAGCAAGACTATATTCACTTGACAAGGCACAGAGTGAAGATGAGCTTCGCGATTGGTTTAACAGAATACAAAACTTCGTTAAGGATTATAATTCTAAAAACGATGATAAGCTTCCTGAACCTGAATTTATAATTGAGCTTAAGTTTGACGGCTTGACAATAAATTTAACCTATGAAGATGGAATGTTAAAGATGGCCTCAACTCGTGGAAATGGTATAATTGGAGAAGAAATTTTAGACCAAATAAAGACAATTTATTCAATCCCACTTAAAATAAATTACAAGGGCACTTTAGAAATTCAGGGCGAAGGACTTATGCCACTATCTGAACTTGCAAAGTATAATGAAGAAAATGAAGAAAAGTTAAAGAATGCAAGAAACGCAGCAGCCGGAGCTCTTAGAAACCTTGATCCAAAAGAGACAAAGAGGAGAAACTTAACAGCTTACTTTTATAATATTGGATACACTGAAGAAGAACTTTTTAAAAACGACGATGAGATGAAGGAGTTTTTAAAAAATGAAGGTTTTAAGACATCTAATGTTAATTATAAAGTGAAGTCTTTCGACGGTATCATAAAAGAAATAAATAATATTGAAGACAATAGAAATAAATTAGATATTTTAATCGATGGTGCAACTATAAAAGTAAATGACTTTAAGACTAGAAGACTCATGGGATATACAAATAAATTCCCAAGGTGGGCAATTGCCTATAAGTTTGAGGCAGAAGAATCATCAACAGTTTTAAGAGAAGTTATCTGGAATGTTGGAAGAACTTCAAAAGTAACTCCTACGGCAATCCTTGATCCAGTTGAAATTGGTGGAGTAACTATTAAAAGGGCAACCTTAAATAATTATGACGATATTCTAAGAAAAAAACTAAGACTCGGTTCAAGAGTTTTGATTAGAAGATCAAATGATGTAATTCCAGAAATTATGGGCGCACTTCCGACAGAAACAAAGACAGAAGAGATTAAAAAACCGACTCACTGCCCATCGTGCAATTTCCCTCTTTACCAAAACGGAGTTCACATATTCTGTCCAAACACGCTATCTTGTGAACCGCAGCTAGTTTCTAGACTGACTCATTTTGCATCAAGAGATGCCATGGATATATATGGATTTAGTGAAAAGACAATTAAAAAATTAATGTCGGCCGTTCACTTGCATGAGATTCCAGACATTTATAGATTAAAAGCAGAAGATTTATTAAAAATAGAGGGCTTTAAAGAGAAGAGAACAAATAATATTTTAAATGCAATTGAAAACTCAAAAGATGTTGAGCTTGCAAATTTTATTTATGCGCTTGGGATTTTAAATGTTGGAATAAAGACTGCAAATGACTTGGCAGACCATTATAAAAGCTTTGAAAATATTAGACATGCAAAGGCAGAGGATTTAGTAAATGTTGGTGACATTGGAGAAATTACAGCTTCAGAAATTGTAAAATTCTTTGCCAATGATATAAATAAAAATGCTATTGACGAACTGTTGGAATTTGGTGTAAAACCTAAATATACTGATACCAAAAAGAAAACCCAAAAGTTAGAGAACTTGACCTTTGTAATAACTGGAACTATGGATAGACCTAGAAAAGAAATTACAGAGATATTGACAAGTGAAGGGGCAAAAGTTACAGGGTCTGTTAGCAAGAACACTGATTATCTTCTAATGGGAGAAAATCCTGGTTCAAAATATGACAAAGCCAAAGACCTTGGTGTAAAAATAATTAGTCTTGATGAATTATTGGACTTAATAGGAGGTTCAAATGGATAAAAAAGAAATAAAGCATATAGCTGACATTGCACAAATTCATTTTTCTGATGAAGAACTAGAAGAATTTGAAGAAAAGTTTAACGAAAATTTAGTATTAATTGAAAAGATAAAAGAAGTTGATACTGAAGGAATCGAAGAAGTTTCTCAAGTAAATGGAACTGAAAATAATTTTAGAGAAGATGAAATTTCAGAGTCACTTTCAGAGGAAGAAGCTCTAGAAAATGCACCTTCAAAAAAATATGGATATTTCAAATTAATTAAATTTGTAGAATAGGGGGCCATCTTGAATTTATTTGAACTAAAGGCATGGGAAATTGCCAATGGACTTAGAAATAAAGATTTTTCATGTGAAGAAATCACGAAAAATTATTTTGAAAAAATAAAAGAAGTAGATAAAGACATAAACGCCTATATCTCTCTAATGGAAGAAGAAGCTACAAAAAGAGCCAAAGAAGTCGATGAAAAATTTAAGAACAGAGAAGAACTTTCTGAAATTGCTGGAATTCCTATTTCTGTAAAGGACAATATTTCAGTAAAAAATGTAAGAATGACTTGCGGCTCTAGAATGCTTGAAAATTATGTATCACCATATGATGCGACATTAGTTAAAAAAATAAAAGAAAATGATGGTATTATACTTGGAAAGGTAAACCTTGACGAATTTGCAATGGGCCAATCAACTAGAACTTCTTATTTTGGTGTGACCAAAAATCCACTTGATTTAACTAGAGTATCTGGTGGATCATCTGGAGGTTCTGCTGCATCTATTGCATCTAATCAAGCTGCAATATCTATTGGAACTGATACAGGCGGATCAGTAAGACAGCCTTCAAGCTTTTGTGGAACAGTTGGATTTAAACCAACTTATGGATCTGTTTCAAGATATGGCGTTGCATCAATGGCAAATACCTTTGACCAACCAGGTGTTATTGCATCTGATGTAAGAGATGTAATAACAATGGCAAATATTATTGAAGGAAGAGATAAGAGAGATGCCACATCAGTAGGAAATCCAGATTTAAAATATGAATTTAATTATGACACAGATTTAGAAGAAAACTTAAAGGGCGTTAAATTTGCAATACCAAGTTCATTTTTAGAAATGGATCTTGATAAAGAAGTTAAGAGTGAATTTGACAAAGCTATAAATATTTTAAAGGCAAATGGCGCAATTGTTGAACCATATAAAATTGATTCTCTAAAATATTTAATTGAAACTTATAACATCTTAGTTAATGGAGAAATTTCTTCTAACATGGCAAGATTTGATTCTGTGCGTTATGGCCACAGAACTGATAAAGAATTTAAAGACATTGAAGAAATGTATAAAATATCTAGAGGCGAAGGATTTGGCGACGAAGTAAAGAGAAGAATCATGATTGGAACTCACATCTTATCTCTTGACTTTGCAAAAGATTATTATGAAAAAGCCCAAAAAGTTAGAGGCCTTATAATAAAAGAAATGGACGAGTTATACAAATCATTTGATATAATGCTTTGTCCAACAGCGCCTTGTCTATCACTTAAGATTGATAGCGAGATGTCACTTACAGAAATTTATCAATCTGACTTATTTACTATCCCTGCAAATATGATTGGTTCACCATCAATATCTTTGCCAATGCCACTTGGTGAAAATGGCCTTTCAGTTGGCATAGAATTTACAGGAAAGAGATTTAAAGATAAAGACTTACTCAGTGCAGCACTTGGATTCGAAAGGAGTTTACAAAAATGAGCTATCAAACAATTGTAGGATTAGAAATCCACGTAGAACTTTCAACTGAGACAAAAGCATTTTGTTCTTGTAAAAACTCCTTTGGCGACGAACCAAACACAAATGTGTGCCCTGTGTGTTTAGCTCTTCCTGGAGGACTACCAGTTCTTAATAAAGATGTAATTGATTATACAGTAATGGCTGGAACAGCTTTAAACTGTACTATAAATAATAAATCAAAGTTCGACAGAAAAAACTATTTTTATCCAGACCTTACTAAGGGATATCAAATAACTCAAAATGACAAACCAATTTGCACAGAAGGTTATTTGGAAATTGAAACAGAAGATGGTCCTAAAAAGATTGGTATCTTCCAAATTCAAATGGAAGAGGATACAGCTAAATCTCTTCACACAGAAAGTGACGAGACACTTATGGACTACAACAGATGTGGAGTCCCTCTAATTGAAATAGTTACTAAACCAGATATTTCAAATGGGGCAGAGGCGCGTGAGTTTTTGGAAAAATTAAAATCAACATTGAGATTTTTGGGAATATCTGACTGCAAGATGGAAGAAGGTTCACTAAGATGTGATGTAAACGTCAATGTTAAAAACACAGAAACTGGCGAAAAAACTGCCATAACAGAGGTCAAAAACCTAAACTCCTTTAGAGGTGTTGAAAAGGCAATTGACTTTGAGACAAAGAGACACATTGATATTTTAGAAAACCACAAGGACGAAATAAAGACAACAAGAAGATGGGACGACTCACTAAATGAGACAGTTCTTATGAGAGTAAAATATACTGCCAACGACTACAGATTTGCACCTGATGGAGACCTTCCACCACTAAATATCTCTGATGAAGAAATTGCAAAAATAGTTAGTAAGATGCCTGAGCTTCCAGATGCAATGATAGATAGATTCATAAAAGAATATAATATTACAAAAGAAGATGCAAAAGTTTTGACTTCTTCAAGAGAGCTTGCAAAATTCTTTGAAGAGATGGCAGAAGATTTTGATGACTATATCATGCTTTCTAACTGGATTCAAACTGAAATCTTAAGAAGAGTTGAAGTTGAAGACGGAAAAGAATTTGAACTTCCTTTTGAACACAATGAGTTCTTAGTTCTTCTAAAATATATTAAAGACGGAAAAATTAACAACAATGCTGGTAAAAAAGTTTTAAGAGAAATGTTTGAAAGTTCTAAGACTGCTGAAGAAATCATAAAAGAAAAGGGACTTATCCAAATTTCTGATGCTGGCGAAATTGAAAAAATTGTCGACGAAGTCTTAACTGAAAATCCTCAATCAATCGAAGACTTTAAAGCAGGAAAAGATAGAGCTCTTGGTTTCTTAGTTGGACAAGTAATGAAAAAATCAAGAGGTAAAGCAAACCCTCAAATGGCAAATAAAATGTTAGTTGAGAAGATGAAGTAAAATTTAAAATTTATTTATTAGGCTAGAGATTTCTCTAGTCTTTTATTTTATTGTTTGCAATTTTAAAATTATAAAGTATGATTTAAATATAATAAAGTTTTCATTTAATATTCACAGTTAAGTTATATAATAAAGAAAAATAATGTAGGTGATGCTATGTTTAAGATTTTAGTTGTAGATGATGAGAAGAGCATAAGGGAAGTTATTAGAACTTATGCAGAGTTTGAGGGGCACGAGGTTGTAGAGGCAAAAGACGGAATTGAAGCGATTGAAAAAGTAAAAGAAGAAGATTTTGATGTAATCGTTATGGATATTATGATGCCAAAGCTTGATGGATTTTCTTCATACAAAGAAATAAAGAAAATAAAAAATATACCAGTTCTAATGCTTTCTGCAAGAAGTGAAGAGTACGATAAATTATTTGGTTTTGAAATAGGCATAGACGACTATGTGACAAAACCATTTTCACCTAAAGAACTAATGGCAAGACTAAATGTAATTGTAAATAGAAATAGTAAGACTGACGACAATGAAATCCTTACATACGAGGGATTAAAAATTGATTTAGACGGCAGAGTTGTTTTTGTTGACGACAAGAGAGTGGAACTTACTCCAAAAGAATACGATTTATTAGTTTATTTGGTTAAGAATGAAAATATTGCATTGTCAAGAGATAAGCTTTTAAATCAAGTTTGGGGATATGATTTTTACGGAGAAGACAGAACAGTTGACACACATATAAAGATGCTTAGAAACTCTCTTGGGGAATATAGAAAATTCATTATTACTGTAAGAGGAGTTGGATATAAATTTGATACAAGAGATTAAAGAGATTAGAAGAATTAGAATTGATACTAACAGCATTCTCTTTAAACTTTGGAAGTATTTTGTAAGTTTTGCGGCTTTAATTTTAATATGTCTTTGGATTTTTCAAACTGTTTTTTTATCAAGCTTTTATGAGACAATGAAGATTCATGAGGTTACTAAAGTTGGAAATGAGCTTAGAAATGACTATACTTCACCAGACTTTGAAAGTAAAATTTCAAATTATGCAAACACCAAGGGTCTTGAGATAAAAGTTTTGGATGAGACAGGTGCGTGGGTTTATCCACTAAGACTTTTCGATGAGTTTATTGAGAGACCGAGAATGATTAGGGAGAATTTTGATAACTTCTTTGGATCACTAAAAAGGGAAAACAGAACTTATAAAATTTATACAGTAAGATATGAGGACCTTAAAGATCCTTCCATTGTTTATGCAGGATTTCTTGGAAATACTGACGGAGAAGATTATTATCTTTATATCAACTCGGTGCTTAAACCTGTAGATGCTACAGTAGATGTCATAAAAAGAATACTTGTTATTATTTCAATTATATCGCTAGGACTTGCTCTTATCGTTGCATACTTTGTTTCAAAAAGGCTATCAGGTCCACTTGTCAGGATGTCAAATACTGCAAAGCAACTTGCAGCTGGTGACTATGACGTCAAGTTTAAAAAAGGCGAATATACAGAGATTGATGATCTTTCAAATACACTTAACTACGCAAAGAGTGAGCTTACTAAGACAATTGAAATGAGAAAAGATTTAGTAGCAAATGTCAGCCACGATCTTAAAACGCCACTGACAGTGATAAAATCCTATGGTGAGATGATAAGAGATATTTCTGGGCCTAATGAAGAGCTTAGAAATAGACATCTTGAGACTATAATTTCAGAAGCTGACAATTTGACAAATTTAGTTAATGACCTCTTAGATCTATCAAAGATTGAATCAAACCTTGAAGAGGCAAAGAAAGAAAAGTTTGACCTTGCTGAAGTTGTATACGAAGTTGTGGAGCGTTTCAAAATAAATAAAAGTTGTAGCGAATACGATTTTAATATAGTTGTAAATGGCGACACGCACATAATGGCTGACAAATCTAAAATAAGACAGGTTGTTTATAATTTAATAAATAATGCAGTTAATTATTCACCAAAAAATAAAGTAATCACTTTAAAAATAGATGGCGACGACAAAAAGACAGAGTTTCACTGTATCGACAAGGGTATAGGGATAAAGGAAGAAGATATTGATGGAATTTGGGAGAGGTTCTATCGAGTTAGAAACAATCACACAAGACCAGAAATTGGAACTGGACTTGGTCTATATATTGTAAAGACAATTTTAGAAATGCACGGATTTGAGTATGGTGTAAATTCTAAAATTGGAGAAGGCAGCGACTTCTATTTTATCGCAACTAAATAATTACTAAACCTATTTTTCTTAAAGAAAGATAGGTTTTTTTGTAAATAAATTTCTTTTAAATATCTACAATAAATTTACTGTAAATAATTATTCGAAAAACTTTTAAGGGGTAAAAGTTAAGAGAAAGATAAAAATTTTATTTTAGGAGGAAGCGATGAAAAAATTTTTAACTATTGTTTTATCGGCACTTATGATTTTTTCTTCAGTGACTGTATTTGCAAATGAAGAAAATATGGACACAAAGAAAATTGTGGTGCTAGGAACAAGCGACATGCACGCAAATGTCTATGGATATAGCTACGAAGACGACAAAGAAACAGACAACAACGGAATGAGTAGAGTTTACTCATACATTGATAGCGTGAGAAATGACAACAAAAATGTAGTTCTAATTGACAATGGAGACACTTTCCAAGGAACTATTATGGCAGATGCTATTTATAACAAGAAAGACGATGCAGTAAATCCAGTGTCAAAGGCATTAAATTTTATGAAATATGATTCAGTAACTCTTGGAAATCATGAATTTAACTTTGGCCTTAAATTTATTGATAAGTTTACAAATGAATTAGAAATGCCAGTTCTTGCTGCAAATGTCTACAACAAAAATGGTGAGAATTATCAAAAACCTTACACAGTTGTTGAAAGAGACGGCGTAAAAATTGGAATTATTGGAATAACAAATCCGAATGTGCCAAGATGGGATCAAGAAAAAGTTGAAACGCTCGACTTTAAAGGAATTGAAGAAACTGCTGCAAAGTATGCAAAAGTTTTAAGAGATGAAGAAAAGGTTGATTTAGTAATAGCATCAGTTCACGCAGGCACAGCTCCTGAATATGACGAAGAAAACGGAACTGATGGTATCGAAAACTTATTAAAAAATGTTAAGGGAATAGATGCAGTTCTTGCAGGACACTTCCACCAAGTAACTAAGGGAGAAGAAAACGGAATAATCTATGGTGCACCAAGAAATTCAGCAAGAGATGTAGTTAAATTTGAATTTAATGTAAAAAAATCTGGTGACGGCTATGAAGTAGTAGATAAAAATGTCGATGTAATTGACATGGAAAAAGTTAAACCAAGCGAAGAGCTAAGAAATCTTATTAAAGACGAGCATGAAGTAACAAGAAGTTTTATCTCAGGCGGAGAAGGTGCAGAGGAACTTGGCGGAGGAGTTTTAGCAACTTCAACTGAAAAATTCCAACCAGAGAATGAAATCAGAAAAATTCCTGAAGGTTATGTAAGAGACACTGCTGTAACAAACTTAATTGGAGATTTGCAGCTAAAACTATCTGGTGCTGATGTAACTGCAGTGGCACTATTTAGAGACGACTCTGATCTACCAAAAGGCGATATAACTTATGGTGATTTATTTAGAATTTATAAATTTGACAACACACTTTATAAAGTTGATGTAACTGGAAAAGAGCTTAAAGATTATATGGAATGGTCAGCACAATTCTTTAACCAATATAAAGATGGCGATCTTTCAATTTCATTTAACAAAGACGTTCCAGCATATAAATACGACGTATTTAAAGGTATTGATTACAAAATAGATATTTCTAAGCCAGTGGGACAAAGAATTGTTGATGTTAAATATAAGGGCGAGGACTTAAAAGATGACGAAGTAATAAGCCTTGCAGTAAATAACTACAGATATTCATCAGCTCTTAAAGCAGAAAAATTAGTTGCTGGAACAAGAAATTGGGAATCACCAATAGCTATTAGAGATTATATTGCAGAACAATTTAAAGAGATGAAAACAATAAGCCCTAAAGTTACAAACAACTGGGAAATTATAGGTTATAACTTTGATAATCCATTAAGAGACGATATCATAAAACTTGTAAATGAAGGCTACATTGAAGCTCCTTATAATGAGTCATTAAATGTAGATAAGCTTAGCGAAATGGGAATAATTAAAGATGGCAAAGTAATTAAACCAGAAAAGAAAGTAGAAGAAGTTTCAAAAGTTGAAAAGACTGAGCCAAAAGAAAACACTAAAGTAGAAAACACAAATGAAAAAATTCATATTGTTAAAAGCGGCGAATGGATTTATAAAATTGCAAGAGACTACAACGTAAATGTAAAAGATATTTTAGATGCAAATAATATTAATAATCCAAATAGAATCTATCCTGGAGATAAAATTCTAGTTCCAGCTAAATAGTTTTTAAGTACCTGTCCAAGTGGCAGGTGCTTTTAATTTAACTAAATAATTTTAAAAAGTTATAAGGATTTGTCATTAAATTTGAAACATTCCTTATAACTTTTTTATTTGCCAAAATTGATGAAACTGTTTTGACGAGGGTGAGAAATTTTTAAAAAGAAATTATTAACTTGAATTTAATATTTTTTAAGAAAATTATTTTGACTAAAAAGTTATCTTTTAAGGTTAATTTGTCCTAAATTTGGACAATAAAAGGACCATGGGCCCTTTTTAAAAAAGGTCCAAGGAATGGTGGAAAATACAGAAATAATGTAGTAAAATAAATGTAGGTGGGACGATATGTCATAAAATGGTTTAAAATGTTATAAAGTGGTAGATAAAATGTTAATTGGTGAATATAGACACAACCTCGATCCGAAAAGTCGAATTACAATTCCATCAAAATTTAGAGAAGACTTGTCTATATTTGTCATGACAAAAGGTCTTGATAACTGCTTGTTTTTATATCCAAAAGATCAGTGGGAAAAGATTGAGAACAAGTTAAAAGAACTCCCAATGACGAATAAAGCTGTTAGATCTTTTGTGAGAACTTTTTTCTCAGGTGCAGTCGATTGCACTCTAGATAAGCAGGGAAGAATTTTGGTTCCAGAGAATCTACGCACTTATGCAGGGCTAGAAGATAAATGTGTGATTATAGGTCTTGCCAACAGAGCTGAAATATGGTCAGAAGATAATTGGAACTCTTATAACGAAGAAGAGGCTCTTTCTTATGAAGAGTTGGCAGAAAAAATGTCGGAGCTAGGGATATAAATGGATTTTGTACACAAAAGTGTTTTATTAGATGAAACAATAGATGGTTTAAATATCAGAAAAAATAAAATATATCTTGACGGGACACTAGGTGGAGCAGGGCACAGCTTTGAAATTTGCAAAAGACTTGACAATACAGGGCTTTTAATCGGAATTGATCAAGACATACGCGCTATAGAAAAGTCAAAAGAAAAATTAAAAGAATTTAGCAATGTGAAATTCTTTAACTATAACTATGTGGATTTTGAAAGAGCTCTTGATGAACTAGAAATAGATAAGATTGATGGCGTGCTTTTAGATTTAGGTGTTTCTTCATACCAATTTGACAATCCAGAGAGGGGATTTTCTTACAGATTTGATGCACCACTTGATATGAGAATGAATAAAGATACTGATATCAGTGCAAAAGATATTGTAAATACATATTCTGAAGAAGACCTAAAGAGGATTATTTCCGAGTATGGTGAAGAAAAGTGGGCAGCTCGTATAGCTAAATTTATTGTCGCTAAGAGAAAAGAAAAAAGTATTGAGACAACTTTTGATTTGGTTGATGTGATTAAAAGTGCAATTCCATCTAGTGCAAGACGAGACGGGCCTCATCCAGCCAAAAGGACATTTCAGGCACTTAGAATTGAAACTAATAAGGAACTTGACGTATTAAAAGATTCTATTTATAAATTTGTTGATCACTTAAATGTTGGTGGAAGAATTGCAATTATTTCCTTCCACTCGCTAGAAGATAGAATCGTAAAAGAAGCATTTAAGTATTTAGAGAAGGACTGTATATGTCCTCCAGAATATCCAGTTTGTAAATGTGATAAGAAGCAAGAAGTTAAAATTATTACCAGAAAACCTATTACAGCTTCTAAAGAAGAACTTAAAGTAAACAACAGATCGCATTCTGCAAAACTTCGAATTGCAGAAAAAATCGAGGTAAAAAATGAAAAAAAGTACAGATAGAATCACAAAAAAAAGATATAATGTAAGAAGAAATAAAATTCAAAATAAGCCTTTTATGTTTACAATGATTATTGTGGCAGTTGTACTTATTTCTGTTATAGCAATGTATTCACAAGTTGCTTCTTTGGATAGACAAATTTTGGCACAACAAACTAAGATAGATGAACTTACGAAAGTTAAAAATTCACTTGCTGGAGAAGTCAAAGGTATTAGATCTTCTGCACAAGTAGCAGATGAAGCTATGTATAGACTTGGGATGGTCTATCCTAAAGAAAATCAAATAGTATATGTAGATTCAAGCGAAGAGAAAAAAGTTGGAGATATTAACTACAATGTATTCTTAAGTCCAATTGTCTCTGTTTTGAGATCTTTTACTAAAGATTAGGAGGATCATTAATTGAGAAATTTAAATGATAGAGCTAGAAATAAAAAATTTAAAAATAAACTTAGAAAGTCCAATAAGTCTATTTTTCTATTTTTTATTGTTCTAGCTCTTTTATTTGCAGCACTTATATTTAGATTATTTTATATACAAATTGTTCAGTCAGATGAACTTACTATATCGGCACTTAATCAACTTACAAGAACTGAAGTAATAAATTCTAAAAGAGGAACGATTTACGATAGAAATAAAAAAGAACTTGCAGTAAATGTTACGCGCACTAATATTTTCTACAATACAGAAGTTTTGGAACAGGCAAAAAAGGAACCAAATGCAGATTTTAAAAAGAGAAGAGATGCTCTTTTTGATGAAGATGCAAAGTTAATAGCCTCAGTTCTTGGAGAAAAAACTTCAGATATCCGTAAAAAGATGAAGGGCGAGAAAGTAGTAAGAATTGCTTCTAATGTGGATAGGGCAAAGGCAAAAGAATTAAAAGATTTGCGTACAAAGGTAATGGAAGAGAACAAGAAAAAGAAAAACTCTAAAGTAAATTTATACGGACTATCTTTTGATGATGTAACTCGCAGGTTCTATCCGTTTAATAATTTGGCATCATATATAATTGGTTTTACAAATGACGAAAATGTAGGCCAATACGGAATAGAGGCAAGTTATGATGAAGAACTTACTGGTATTCCTGGAAAGAATGTCGCTTTAAAGGACAATGCTTTTAATAAAATTCCTTTAACTGATGAAGAAACTTATGCACCAACAGAAGGCTACTCTGTCGAATTATCGATAGATGCAAATATACAACAGTTCGCAGAGAATGCTGCACAAAAAGCAAAAGAGGAAAATGAAGCTAAATTCGTATCTATCATTGTTCAGGACACAATGACAGGCGAAATTTTGGCAATGACAACTAAAGATGATTACAACTTAAACAGTCCAAAAGATCCCATTAACGATGAACAAAAAGAAAAATGGGAAAAGTACACAAGTAAAGAAAAACAAGACATTTGGTATTCAAATTGGAGAGATTTTAATGTAAACGACCAATATGAACCTGGTTCAACATTTAAACTTATAACAGCAGCTGCTGCAATAGAGCAGAATAAAGCGCAGCCTAACTCTATGTTTGTGTGCAATGGCTCAATGAGAATTGGCGATAAGACTCTAACATGTACATCACATCAAAGGGGAGCAAAGTCACTAAAAGATGCCATAGCTCAGTCGTGCAACATGACAATGGTTCAAGTTGGCGAAAGACTTGGAAGCGAAGAGTTTTTAAAATACATCGATGCCTTTGGTTTTGGTAAAAAAACTGGCATTGAACTTTATGGAGAATCTTTGGGGATAGTGCCAAGAGATCCGAATGCAATTCCACAAATAACACTTGCAACAATGAGTTATGGACACTCAGTAGCTGTTACTCCACTTCAACTTGTAAATGCAGTGAGTGCAATAACTAATGGAGGTTATTTAAATAAACCGACTCTTGTAAAAGAAATTATTGACGCCAATGGCAATATTGTCGAGAAGAAGAAAACAGAAATGAAAAGGAGAGTAATTTCTGAAGATACATCAAATAAAATGAAGTCAATGATGAAGGAAGTTGTCACAAACGGTACTGGTAAACAGGCAGCTGTTCCAGGCTATATAGTTGGAGGAAAATCTGGTACTGCAAATATTGCAACTCCTACAGGTTATCTTGATGCTTATAACTCATCTTTTGTTGGAGTGGCACCACTTAATGATCCAAAGCTTACAGTACTTGTTGTGGTAAACAGTCCTAAGAAAGCAATCCTTGGAGGTGCCGTAGCTGCACCAGTTGTTCAAGAAGTATTGTCACAATCACTAAACTATCTTGGAGTTCCTAAAACTGAAGAAGTTGAAGAAAAAGATGAATATGTAACCGTACCAAATGTATACGGAAAATTAATAGACGATGCTGGAAGAATGATAATCGACTCAGGACTTAGATTTAACACTGGTCCAAATGAAATTTCAGATTATGCAGTTGTGCTAAGTCAAAATCCAGACGCAGGCTCTTCTGTTTTAAAAGACTCAATAATAGACCTTGCAGTTAACAATAATGATGGGGATACTTTAGTAGTTCCTGATTTTAGCAAAAAGTCCAAAAATCAAGTTCAATCTATTTTAAATTCCCTAAATTTAGAGTATAATATCAAAGGTGACGGTGACTACATTTCTCAATCACCGCGAGCAGGCGAAAAAATAGACGTCGGCGGCACTGTTACAATTAATTATTCTGAACGTGTAAAAGAAAATGACACTGAAGATAATGAAAACAAAAATAATGTAAATAAACAAGAAAACAATACAAATAACACAAATAAAGATAAAAAAAATAATAAAGAAAATAAAAATATCAATAATAAAGACATTGATAAATAATGAAAGAAATAACTAGACTGGAGATAAGATGAATTATTTTATTATAATTGCAATGGGCATTGTATTTTCCCTAATTTTTGGAAAAATATACATTCCATTGCTTAAAAGATTGCATGCAGGACAAAGTATTCGTGAAGATGGACCTAAGTCTCACTTAGTTAAGAGTGGGACACCGACAATTGGTGGAATTATATTTTTAACTTCTGTGATTTTAACAACATTAATAGCTAAAAATTTTAAATTATCAGTTGTCATGATACTTTTCTCAACACTTGGCTTTGGACTTGTCGGTTTTATCGATGACTACATTAAAGTTGTTAAAAAGAGAAATTTAGGTTTAAGAGCATACCAAAAGCTAGCTTTACAAATCTTAGTAACTGTAATACTTCTCGTATATCAATACAATTCATCTAATTTCCAAACAGATTTGTATATACCGTTTTTAAAAGATTATTATTCTTTTGGGTGGTTCTATGTTCCGTTTATTCTATTTGTAGTAGTTGGAACAGTAAATTCTGTAAACTTAACAGACGGACTTGATGGATTATCTTCAAGTGTTACAATTATTGCTCTTGGATTTTTTGCAGTATGCTCTGTAAAATTTAATAGACCAGAGATTGCGTTTTTCTGTGTTGCACTTATGGGTGCTTTAATTGGATTTTTATTCTTCAACAAATATCCAGCTAAGGTTTTTATGGGTGATACAGGTTCTCTTGCACTAGGTGGTGCAATATCTGCAATAGCTGTTTTGTTAAATATTCCGCTAATACTTCCAATTGCGGGAGGAATTTATTTTATAGAGACACTATCTGTAATAATTCAAGTTATTAGCTTTAAGACGAGAGGCAAACGTGTATTTTTAATGTCACCGCTACATCATCATTTTGAACATAAGGGATGGCATGAAAGAAAAGTAGTATATGTATTTTGCACAGTAGAACTTATTCTTTGTGTAATTTCATACTTTATCTTATTTTAGGTGGTACTATGTTAGAAAATAAAAATATTTTAATTATGGGCATGGGAGTTACTGGAAAATCAGCTTTAAGATTTTTGTCAAACTATCCCTGCAAAGTATATGTGTACGACGAGAATTTAGAAACAGGCAAAAACATTAAAGAAGATTTTGTGATATTTAAAGAAGAAGATTTAGATAAAATCGATTTAATAATAAAGAGCCCTGGCATTTATCCTTTCCACGACATTCTTAAAAAGGCAAGAGAGCTTGGTATAGAAATTATATCTGACATTGAACTTAGCTATAGATTTTTAAATAGCAAAAACATCATTGCAATTACTGGGACAAATGGAAAGACAACAACTACAACTGTAGTTAAAAATATTCTATCAAGAGTTAGAAAAACTTATGATGTTGGAAATATTGGAAATGGAATTTTAGACATAACTAGAGAAGTAAAAGATGGCGACTGTGTTGTAATAGAAGCATCTTCTTTTCAACTTGAAGACACGAAAGAATTTAAACCTCATATTGCACTTTTAACTTATGTGACAAGCGATCACTTAGATTGGCACGGAAGTGTAGAAAATTATGTAAATGCTAAATTTAAAATATTTGCAAATCAAGATGAAAATGACTTTGCAATTTTAAATTATAAAGATAAAGACATGGAGCAAGCAAAAAACATAAAAGCAGATAAATATTTCTTCTCCATAGAACCCTTTGATGGAAAAGGTACTTATGTAAAAGATAATGCAATCTTCTTTAGCGATGGGAATGTAACTGAAAAAGTTATTGATGTCTCTGATATAAAGATTCCTGGCGAGCACAATATTAAAAATATAATGGGCGCGATTATTATTTCAAAATTACTTGGAGTAGATAATGAAATAATAGCCGAGGCGATAAAATCTTTTTCTGGCGTAGAACACAGGATTGAATACGTTTCTGAAGTTAAAAATGTTAAATTTTATAACGATTCTAAGGGAACAAATCCAGACTCAACAGAAGTTGCTATTAAGGCAATGGATGGAAATGTAATATTAATTGCTGGCGGCTATGATAAAGGCGCAAGCTTTGATACTATGATTAAAAATACAAAGGATAAATTAAAAGTCTTAATACTTTTTGGGCAAACTGCACCAAAGATTTCAGAAGTTTGCAAAAAAGAGAATATAGATTTTTATATAGTAAAAGATTTAAACAAAGCAGTTGAACTATCCTATAATCTATCAGAAGATGGCGACGATGTATTATTCTCACCAGCTTGTGCATCATGGGATATGTATCACGATTATGAAGAGCGTGGCAGACATTTTAAAAATATTGTTAAAGAGTTGATATAATGAATATCAAAAAAGAATTAAAAAAAGTTGATTTACCTTTATTAATAGCTACAATTTTACTTTTAATTATTGGAATTGTTGCCGTTACATCGGCATCATTTCCTACTGCAAAAAAATACGACTACAACAGCTTTCATTATGCTATTAGACAGGCAGTTTTCCTTGTAATGGGAATAATTGCCTTAATTTTTATATTGAAAGTGCCAAGAAATGTTTTGTATAAAAATATAGATTGGATTTTTGTACTTTCATTAATGCTAATAGGTCTACTTTGGACGCCGGCTGGTGTTAAAGTCTATGGACAGGCCAGATGGTTAAGGATTCCTGGAGTAGGGATACTGTTTCAACCGTCAGATATTTTAAAGGTCACTTCAATTGTATTTTTTGCCAAGTATTTGTCTAAAAATATAAATAAACTTAAAGATCCAGTGGTATTTATTAAAATATTGGCAATTCTTGGAATATCTGTTGTTCCAGTAATGATAAAGGACTTCTCTACAGCCGTTGTAATTGGTATTTCTTTATTTGCAATGCTTGTGTGTGCAGGTCTTAATAAAAAACAATTTGGAGTATTGGTGCTTCTTGGAGCTATACTTGTTGCCATAATGCTTACAAACGAGGACTACTATTATAGAATCAAGAGAATTCTCGGTTTTGTATCTGATTCAACAGACTATTTATCAGCTGACCTTTATCAAGCAAGACAATCACTATATGCTTTTGCATTAGGTGGTTACACTGGAGTAGGACTGTTTAGATCAAGACAAAAATATACAAACTTGCCACAGGCATACACTGACTTTATTTATTCTGTAATTGCAGAAGAATTTGGCCTAATTGGTTGTATGCTAGTTTTGATTTTATTTGTGGTTTATATATATAGAGGTTATATAATAGCAGTTAAGACAACTAACTATTTTGACAAATTGACAGCTGTTGGAATTACAACTTTTATAGGTATACAAGCTTTCTTTAACATGGGCGTTGCGGCTAAACTTTTGCCGGTAACAGGAATCACACTTCCGTTTATATCTTATGGTGGTTCGGCTCTTATTATGGCAATAGCTTCGACAGCAATTTTACTTAAAATATCAGCAGGAGGTAAAAATTGAGATATATACTATCAGGTGGTGGAACTGGAGGTCATATCTATCCAGCTCTTGCTATTGGAGAAGAAATAAAAAAACAAGATGAGACTGCCAAAATCTTGTATGTTGGCAAGAAGGGGTCACTGGAAGAAGAGTTAGCAACTAAATATGGATTTGAATTTCAAGGAATAGATATTTCAGGATTGCCAAGAAAAAAATTAAATAAAGAGACAATCGTAACGATGTTTGATTTATTTAAAGGATTAAATCAAGCTGGCAAAATTTTAAAGAAGTTCAAACCAAATATTGTAATTGGTACTGGAGGTTATGTATGTGCTCCAATAGTTTATAAGGCGCAGCAATACAATATAAAGACTGTAGTTCAAGAGCAAAATGCATACCCAGGAAAGACTAATAGAATTTTGGCGAGAAAGGCAGATCTAGTATTTATTAATTTTAAAGAGGCCGAAGAATATTTAAATAACAAAAATATAATCTATGTAGGTAATCCTATTAGAGATGACTTTACTCACATAGATAGAGAAAAATCCAGAAGAAAACTTGGGATTTCTGAAAGCGAAAAGTTTGTATTTTCCTTTGGAGGAAGCGGCGGTCAAGAGTCAACTAACGACGCCATGATAGAAATTCTAAATAAATACGATGAGCTTCCATTTAAGCTTGTTCATGTAACTGGTAGAGAACATTATGATTATTTCATGGAAAAAGTAGAAAAACTGCCAAAAGGTGTTGAAGTTTTTGACTACACTCATCATGTGTCAGATTACTTATCTAGTGCTGATCTTGTGATTGCATCGTCTTCAGCAATGACTTTAGCAGAAATTTCGGCAGTAGGTCTTTGTACTATACTAATACCAAAAGCATATACAGCGGGTAACCATCAATACTATAATGCCATGTCCTATTACAATATGGGTGCAAGTGAAGTCATAGAAGAAAAGGATTTAGACGGAGAAATTTTATATAGTCATATTAATGATTTATTAGAAGATGACGATAGAAGAAACACTATGGCAAAAAATTCAAAGAAACTTGCAAGCCCTGGAGCAGTATCTGAAATTGTTGATATTATGACAAAGTGATTTTATGGAAAAACAAAAAAAAGTTAAGAAAAAAATAAGCAAAAAAAGAAAATTTTTTAGGATTGTATTTAGATTTTTTATCTTTTTTCTATTTATTTTTTTATTAATCTTTGCCATTAGAAATTCAAGAATTTTTAATATTAAATCTGTGAATGTGGAAGGGACAAAAAATATCAGCTATAAAGATGTAATAAAAGTGGCCGAGCTAAAAAAAGGCTCTAAATATTACTCGATTTCAAAGGCAGATAGAATCAAAAAGATTGAGTCCATCCCCTATGTAAAGAGTGCAAAAATTAATTTTAGACTGGGTGGCACTGTAAATGTATCTATAAAAGAGAGGACGCCGTACTACCAAGCCTATTCAAGTAAATACCTCCTTATAGATGAAGATTTTAGAATTCTAGAGGAGAGGGATTCTAAGGCAGATAATTTATTAAATCTCGACGGATTAAATCTTGAAAACAATAAAGCCGGATCATTCATTTTATCTTACAAGGAAGATGTCGATAAAAAAGAATTATTAAAAAGTCTAAAGAACCCTGAGTATAATTTACTGGGAAATATAGAAAGCATTGAGCTACTAGATTCTGTTGCAACATTTATGACAATAGATGGCATAAAGGTAGAGTTTGGCTCTTATAGTAATATTGATTACAAGCTAAGGATGCTTTCATTAATACTTGATGATATTAAAAAGACTAACAAAAAGGCAACTGTCATACAGATGGAGAAGGGAACAAATCCTATCCTTATTGTAGAAGATGATAATGGAAAAAAAGATAAAGACGAAAAAAATAGTGAAAAAAATGAAAAATCATATATAGAAGAGAAGGCTAATAGTAATAGCAATTGATTCTTTATAAGAATAAGCTAATTATGTATATATAGCTCTTTAATATGTTGACTAATTGCCTATTTTTCTATAAAATAGAACTAATAGAATTAAAATAAATGTAAATTATTATATGAGGAGGATGTTTATGTTGGAATTCGATATGGAGCAAGATGGATTTGCCAAAATTAAAGTTGCCGGCGTAGGCGGCGGTGGCAATAATGCTGTTAATAGAATGATTAATGCCGGTGTAAAAGGTGTAGAATTTATAGTATTTAACACAGACAAACAAGCTCTTAAAAATTCACTTGCTGAAAATAAAATTCAAATTGGAGAAAAAGTTACAAAAGGATTGGGCGCTGGTGCTAATCCAGAAATTGGAGAAGAAGCCGCAGAAGAATCTAGAGACGAAATTAGAGAAGCTTTAGAAGGCGCTGACATGGTGTTTATTACTGCAGGAATGGGCGGTGGAACTGGAACTGGAGCAGCTCCTATAATTGCTGATGTAGCAAAAGAACTTGGTTTACTTACTGTTGGTGTTGTTACTAAACCTTTCACCTTTGAAGGACATAGAAGAGCAAAATCTGCAGAAAGAGGAATCAATGCTCTAAAAGAAAAAGTAGACACTCTTGTTATTATTCCAAACGACAGACTACTCACTATTTCTGATAAAAAGACAAGCTTTGCGCAAGCCTTCGAAATGGCTGATGACATATTAAAACAAGGTATACAAGGTATCTCAGATCTAATCTCTATCCCAAGTCTAATTAACCTTGACTTCGCAGACGTTAAAACTATTATGCACGATAAGGGAATTGCACACATGGGTATTGGTAGAGCATCTGGAGATGACAGAGCGACTGAAGCTGCTAAGCTTGCAATTAACTCTCCTCTACTAGAAACTTCAATTGAAGGAGCAAAATCTGTATTATTAAACATCACTGCAGGTGCAGATCTTGGTATCTTTGAAGTTAATGAAGCAGCTGATTTAATTAGAGAATGCGTATCTGAAGATGTTAACCTAATCTTTGGTGCAGGTATCGACGAAACACTTAAAGATGAAGTTAAAGTTACAGTTATTGCCACTGACTTTGATCAATACAAAGAAGATAAAAAGTCAAAAAGTACAAGTGCAACAGAACCCAGAACACTTAACTCTAATAGAAAGGCTAATGAGGAAGATGAAGAAGATAATGGAGAACTTAAAATCCCATCTTTCTTAAGAACAAAAAGAAATTAATAAATTGTGCCCCTCTGGGGCCTTTTTTTATATGAGGTGAAATTATGAAATGTCCTTATTGTGGTTATGTTGATTCAAAAGTTATAGACACAAGACCCACAGAAGAAGGTTCTACAATAAGAAGAAGACGCGAGTGTTTAAATTGCAAAAAAAGATTTACAACATACGAAAAAATTGAACAAACTCCAATAATGGTAATAAAAAAGGACGGAAACAGACAGGTATTTGACCGCGAAAAGATAATAAACGGGATGATTAAGTCTTGTGAAAAGAGACCAGTTTCAGTTGCAGAAATTGAAAGAGCAGCCGATAATATTGAAAAGCAAATCCAAAACACTATGAAAAAAGAAATCTCTTCTCTAGAAATAGGTGAAATGGTAATGCGTGAGCTTAAAGAACTTGACGATGTAAGTTATGTAAGATTCGCATCAGTTTATAGGGAGTTTAAGGACTTGCAATCTTTTATAGACGAACTTGAAGGCATAGTTAAGAAGAAGTGATTGAATGGATTTATTTGAACTGAGCATGCAGAATAATTTAAAAAATACGGCGCCACTTGCCGATAGGATGAGACCTAGAAATTTAAAAGAATTCGTTGGTCAAGACAATCTAGTTGGCGAAGGAAAGTATTTAAGTAGAGTAATAAAAAGTGACAGATTTAGCTCGATGTTATTTTACGGCCCACCTGGAGTTGGAAAGACAACTCTTGCAGATATAATTGCAAAGACAACCAACAAAAACTTTATAAAATTATCTGCAGTTACTTCAAACTTAAAAGAGCTTAGAGAAGTATTAAAAAAGGCAGAAGACTCTGTAAAATTTGACAATGTATCTACGATTGTCTTTATTGATGAGATTCACAGATTTAATAAAACTCAGCAAGATGCACTGCTTCCTTTTGTAGAAAGAGGAATTATTATCTTAATCGGAGCAACGACAGAAAATCCATATTTTGAAGTCAACAAAGCGCTTTTATCTAGGATGCAAATTCTAAATTTAGAAAGTTTAAAAGATAAAGATCTATCAAGGCTAATAGATATGGCTATAGAAGATGATGTAAGAGGCCTTGGAAAGATGAATATAATTCTTCTTGACGATGCAAGGGATATACTTACTAAAAATGCAAATGGAGACGGAAGATTTGTATTAAATTCTTTGGAAATCGCAGCTCTTTCAACTGATGAAATAGACGGCAAGGTAGTAATTGATAAAGAAGCAATAGAGAATTCGTTGATTTCAAAAAATGTAATTTACGATAAAAATTCTAACGAGCATTACGATATAATATCAGCATTTATAAAATCTATGAGAGGAACTGATCCAGACGCGGCACTAATATATTTAGCTATGATGCTTGAGGCTGGCGAAGATATAAAATTTATCGCAAGAAGACTTATGATTTTTGCATCAGAGGATGTAGGTAATGCAGATCCAATGGCAATGGTTATGGCATCTTCATGCTTTAACAGCATAAACGCTGTTGGACTTCCAGAGGCGAGATTAATTTTAGCGCAGACTGTGACATACCTTGCAAGTGCAAAAAAGTCAAATGCAAGCTACGAGGCAATTAATAAAGCCATGGAAGATGTTAAAAATGCAAACAATATAGAAATACCAATTTACATCAGGGATAAAAATAATCCTGCAAATAAAACTGATATAAAATATAAATATCCACACTGTTATGAGAATGCATATGTAAAACAAAATTACATTCCAAAAAACTTTGAAGGTAAAAATTACTACAAGCCAAAAAATATAGGATACGAGAGAATAATCAAGGAAAATTTAGATAAT
>NZ_JBMNPQ010000009.1:0-33796 GCF_050943655.1 Peptoniphilus sp.
AAAATTAATGCATAAAAGGAGGGAAACTTTAACAATAACATAATTTGATTTTTTTTCGCCATTGAGTTTAGCAAATCTTGATGGTGATTTTGATAATTTGTATAGCATATTTGATAGAAAAATGTTTTATAACAAAATTAATAATGGTTTAAATATACAAATTATTTTATGCATTAATTTTTTTTAAAGATTTATAAAATTTGCAAAAAAATTAAATGGAGGTGTAATAATGCACACGAAATTCAAAAGAGTGCTAACATTAATTTTAGCAGTTTTAATGATAATTGGAATAATGCCAATAGGTGCATTTGCTGAAGAATATCAAGGATATTCACTTCTTCAAAACTCTGAACAAAAGAACGAGATGGGAGAATCTTTGCTTTCAACAGAAAATGCAGAAGAAAACGTAACCTAAGAGATTATATCTGGACCAAGGCCACAGGCAGCAAAGCTTAATGGTGAGCCAGATAACCAGTATGATGAATTAAATTGGGAAGACGTTGAGGATGAGCAAGGAGAAAACGCTCAAGATTATTTCTGGCCTTTAAATCAATTTTCAAATAAGAAAGATGAACTTCCTTATCAAAGACTAGTAAATGTATCTCAATATGAACTTGTAAGGGTTTATGATATTAAGTATGAGGGATATTATTACAATGACGAAGGAAGACTTGTGCTAAGACTTGCTAACAACTTTTATTCTTCAGGTGCTTCAGGTGTATGGAGAAATATGTATTTTAGATTTGACAAAGATTTATATAATAAAATAGACTTTGGAAAATCAGGTTACTACAAGCCAAATGATCTAAGTTTTCATATTTTTGCATCTTCAGCTGGGGAATATGAAAAATATTATAACTTGGCAGATCTAAATACAACTTGGGCAGCATGGACCAACCAAGTACCAATTGAAATTGTTATGAATGAAGGAGTAACTTATGAGTCTTTAAATGATAAAGATTATTTTATCCAAGCTCGTCTTACAGATGCCAAGGGTGAAAAGGTCTATACTTACGCTCCAAGAGGGACTAAAGCTGACTATATGACCTATACTAGATCCACAATTATCCCATTTAAGTCTCAAATAGAAGATATCTATCAAGAAACTTCACACCAAGCTTCTGGCGGACCTTTTGTTATGAATAAGACTTTTGCAGCAGAATATGATCCATTTTATGGTAAAAACACTGTAGATGAAGATCCAAGCACTGCTCTGATGAGTCTTCAATACAATTACACATCTAGAGAAGCTTTGGGTAATTACAATCAAGATGGTAGAAACTTTGGACTTTTATTGGGCTTTGATAAAAAGTTAGCACCTTATATTATTAAGGATGAAACTAATCCTGGTCAAAGTATTATTGGAAAAGTTGAGTATAGGGATGCAAGAAAGCTTCCTATAAACGAGAAAAACTGGCCAACAATAAAATACGAAAATCTAATAGTTGAAGGAGACATGGCCTATGTAGCTATACTTCCTAATAACTGGAAAGTGCCTTTTACTGCTAAAAATATATTAGGAGGAGAAGCTAAACCGGTTTACCTAACTTCTAATACACTTTACGGTTATTTTTATAATCCTGGTGGAGGTCTAAATAAATTTATTAATCTAAACATAAAGATAGATAATGATGAAGTTATTAACAAGCTCCATATAGATAAAATTAACTACGTAACGCTAAATGAAATGGGAGGCTTTATACAAGAAAATCCAGGCTGGACTACCTATGAATACACAGCTGACGAGGATATGACTATACCTAAAAAGGGAAAACTGGATATAACTTTATCAAAGGCAATGAGTACTGCGTCTAATACAAACTATGTTACTTTTAGAGTCGGTGGTAGTGATGCTCTAGCTCGTAATAGAGCAGGATACTATGTAGGCACAGGAGATGGATCTGCAGGTATTGAAAAAGTTGAGAATGCCTCAGGAGGAACAACTCAAATCATAAATTTCCTAGGTGGCCAAAAAATCAGAAAAGGGGACAAGATAGAAGTTATCTTCACACATGATCCAAACTATGACGGAGAAGTTTTAATCTGGAATGAGCCTGAATGGAATGATGAGCAAAACTTAAAACTAAGTAGAAATGGACAATGGAATATTTTTGGAACCTTAGATAAAAAAATAGCATCAAAGATGACTGTCAAGTATAAAGATCTCAATGGTATGGATAAAATAGCCAATGCAACATTAGACGTAAATAGCTGGAAATCAGATAGTGATGCTATTACTATTAGAAGACCTTTGTATGGAGATTTTACTCTTAACTTTGATTACATTTATAAATCAGCGGATGTAGATTTAGAAGTTACCTATAAAGACGGAAGTGTTAAGACAACAACTATCCACAATAAGTCCAAGACATTTACAAGAAAAGAAGAAGTTTATACAAAACCATATTTTATTAACAACTCTCAAAAACTTGGATTTTTTGTAGTTAACAAAGCAGCCTATATGCCTACTCAAGATGTATTTACAAATGACTACAGTAAAACCACAACAATTACAGATACAAGTGCTAGTGGATTTAAGTTTGCAGAACAATTAGCAAACAAAAAGAAGTTGGAAAACTTTAATCCATTTAGAGACAATTTTGATGTTTTCATGAAAGACACTGTTGATATTAGGGGATACTCACTATATCAAAATGGGACAGTAGCAAAAATGCTTGTGCCAAAAGAAGGTGGCAAAATAGAAGCCTATGGTATAGCCTTGGAAGATGAAGTTGTTGAAGATGGAAATAATGCTGGAAATCTGCTCACAGATATGTCTACCAAAATTACCCATAATGGAAAGGACTACTTAGGTTGGTTATATGATATTAAAAAGCCAGCAGAGGTTAAATTAGTAAAAGACTTAAAGTTACTATTTTCTAACACCACTTCCTCATCACTTCTTTCAGATTGGAAAACCGAAAGAGTTAGGACAAGAGTATTATTTGATGACAATAAGGACTTTGACTTTGACTATAAAACAAACAATTCTAACGCCAAGGTAAAAATTGTTCCAGATGCTGAAAAGTATTACCAAGAAGCAGACTATAAGGTAAACGGCTTTAGTGAAGAGTCCGGTGCAAAATTTGTAGACGATTCAGGTAAGGCTTTAACAGGCGATGAACTGGCAGTAAGACAATGGCCAGGTAACTTAAAAGCTTACACAGATGATAAAGGTCAAGCTCATAAATTTATAGGGTGGGCAAGTGGAAAAGTTGATTCTAAAGAATATGCAGCCCTTCCGGAACTTACAAAAGTTGAGCAGTGGAATGACGGTAAAGTTTATAAAGTAACTCCAGACTCTCCGATTGACACTCACCAAGTAGTCTATGCAGTTTGGGGAGACGGCCTAAAGATTAACCTTCATGCAAACAATGGAACAGACACTGTTTATCAAATAGATGTGCTAGCAGGAAGCTTTAAAGAAGATCAAGACAACCCTGGAACTTACAAAGCTATCATTGATATCCCAGCAGTTCCATATTGGAATGGTGGAACAACAGTAGAAGACGAAACATTAAAGAAATTTATCAATTCAACTCCAGAGGGAGAAAATAAGGACCCAAGACATACCTTTGTAGGTTGGGCAGCTAAGGCTGATGAAAAAGGCTTAAAGATTGGTTATAACTTAAATGATCTCGTAGCCGAGGATAATGGTTTAGATGCTGATCAAATTGATAAAAGGATGTTCAATGCAAGTACTATAATAAATTACAATGAAGAAAAAGAAGCCTTTGAATCCACAAATATCCTTCTTCCAAATAACCATGAGTTAATACTTGAAGGAACTTACGAAAAATGGGCAAATATGCCAGATATCGACCTATACGCTCACTACAGACCATTCTTTAATGTTGATGTAACCAACCATTACATGGACGTTAAAGATGAAGATTCAAAGAATCCTTCTTATGTGAACACTACACAAAATTATAAACCTGAGCTAAGTATAGGACTTCTATACAGTGCAAATCCTAAAGATTATACTGATCCAACAATAAAAATAGATAAGAAATTTACAAGTTTTTCTGAAGGAGATACTGCTATGGAAGGCATTGAAGGGTTTAAGATGCAGACTGTACCTGAAGATAGTGCTGCAAAGTTCACAGTGCCAGGCTATGACAGACTTGGTCAAAGAATTTCATACATTGCAGTAGACACAGCTCCTGGAAATGAAAATGCTTACTACAACTTTGATGGATCTTGGGGAAAACTTGGAGTTTCAATTTATGGAGAGTCAGAACTTGGACCTATTGATCCGGCAAATAACTCCAAGAGAATTCCTAAATTGCAAATGACAACTGTACCAGATGATGGTAACAGCACAATCGATGCCTTTTCAGGTGCAACTGTTAGAACAGAAAATCTTAGGAATAATGCATCAGGAAGTAAGTTTGACCTTACAGGTTATTCTATAGATATGTACAATGTTCCAAGAGCCGTACCAAAACCAATTTTTGAGACAGTTTACGACGGAGATAATTCCTTTAAACTAAATGCAAATGGTATTGCTGGTGGGGTTACAGTGGATGCTGTAAAAGTAATTCTACCTGATAGTAAAGTTCTTTACTTTGTAAGCCGAGTTACATCAGATGGACAAAGCTTTATACCTATGGTGGAAAATGAAGACGGCAGTTTTTCTGATGCTACAGGTAATCAAATTGTTGGTACATTGAAACATGAACAAGAAGGAGATAATGAATATTTTGTATTCACGTACAATGATAATTCAAGCTTTAGAAAAGATGAAAATATTCAAGCCATTTACTACAAGGGTGGCTTAACGGATGGAAGTACTGGGGACACCGGATCAACAGTAGTAGTAAATTTACCAACAAACGCACCAGTTGACGACCTTAAACAACTTCCTAACGAAAAGGGCAGTGCTGAAGAAGGTACAAATATTTTAGTTTCAGCAAGCATAACTAAGGAGCCGACAATAGGAACAGAGTATCTCTTAGTAAAAGAAAATGGGGATCCAATTTTAGATATTGATAATCAGCCAATAAAATATGTTTCACAAGCAGGAGACCTTGCCAATAAGGTCATAAAATTCCCAACATTTAATTCTGAAACTAATAGATTGAAACATGGAGATAGGATAAAAGTTGTTACAACTCTACCTTCTTTCAAGAAGAGAGGTGTAGAAGATGTGTACTCAGAATTAACTTCACTTATACTTGAAGGCCCATTAAAAGAACTTGTCATAGAAAATGACCTCTTCCGCAGGTGGATGGATCTAGGTATTAAGATGGAGAGTGAAGACCACGTAGCTGTAGGCAAATTCAAAGTGGAAATTCTATTTAAAGATGGTACTCAACCGAAAGTAATTGATGATATCAATTCTACTGAAGAGTTAAATCAAACTTTAAGAGAACTTTATCGTGATGACAATATTGATAGAGTAACAGTAGTTGCTTCCGATAAGTTCGGCAATGAAAATAAAGTAGAAGCTGATTATGATAAGCCTTTGAACACTCCTATTTCACTTATCACCCCACGAGCTGGATTAAACTATATCTTTATTAAGGGTGAGAATAATGCATTTGTTACAATAAATGTAATAAGAAATGGTGAAAAAGTTGTCACAAATCAACTAGAAACACTAAGCAACGACAAGCCTACAAAAGTAGTCTTAAAAGAAAATGGAATAACAGTAAAATTAAAAAAAGGAGATATTATAGATTTAAAATCTGTAATTTATGAAAATAATAATATAGATGGAAAAGTTACCCATCAGTCTAATCCATCTAGAACCACAGTAAGGTAAGGAGAGAATATGCAAAAAAGGATAATATCATTCATCCTAGCTTTAATATTATTTTTATCAACGGGAATTGAAGTTTTGGCTGCGGGGGTAACTCCTGTAGCCTCTTCAGAGCCTGAGAAAATAGAAATGGTAAAGCTAGGGGAAAAAGATGGCAAGGTTATCATGGGACTATCCAAAAAACCTAAAACAAGAAAGTTTTTAAAAAGCACTTTTAGAAGCTATTCTGGCAACGCTACTATTCAAAGCACAGAAGTGTCTACCAGAAAACAACAAGTAAATTTAACCTTAAACAAATATACTTTTAATGTTGAAGAAGATACAAATAATACTTTTAAATTAAAAGATCTTTCTGTAGATGTAGAATTAGTAGTTGGCGATGGAATTGGTAGTGCTAATTATAGTGGAAGTACTACTATATCAGGAACAAATGGTTCAACCGCTACTATAGTAATGGATGTACCTGCATCGTTTACGGAAGATGAGTTAATGGACTCCTTTAGAGTAGTAATTCCATCAGCTGACAAGTATGAAATTAGGGCTTCATATGATGGCGGTTCTACCGATGGAGTAAATAATGTTATCAATATTAGCTTTGGCATCTATGAGCTACCAAACTTAGAGGCAAAGGTGGACTATGTTGGTTCAAATGGCAGAACTTTAGTTGATGGATTTTTGCCGCAAGTTACACCTAAGGTCATTTTAAACTTAGATACAGATGGGACCGAAACACATGAGCTAACACTACCTAAAACTTCAACAACATTGACTCATAAAGAGGCCTTGACAGAACTCGTAGGCATTGATCCTGAAAATCCTAATCTGGATCCATTCGAACTTAATTTTATAGGGGATAATCAAAGCTTTACCCTTGCAAATCAAATAAAGGGCCAAGATCAAAATTACTATATTAATCTTGGTAGAGAAGGAGAACCGGAGTATTACAAAATTGTTTCAAGTACCTACGATTTAAGAACTGGTGGATATGTTAAACTTCAAAAAATTGAGACTAATGAAACTATTATACCTTGGACACCTGACGAACAAGAACCAACTAAAGGCAATGATGGATATCCAATTCCATCAGACTATATAAAAGTTGTATTTAAGACTGAAGATGAAAATAAAGGTAAGGTACAAGTTGGCGATAAAACTGGTCCAACAATTAACGCTAAGGTTAAGCCTGGAACAAACCTTGCGATTAGTACAATCATTAAAGTTAATCCTGAGTCTGGTTATGGTTTCTTAAAGTGGGAACCATCTTTAAGTTCAAATCTACTGGAAGAAGCAACTTACACAGCTAAATTTATGGACTCAGGTAAGGAAGTTACAGAAAATGAACCAATTCCAGAAGGCTGGGTAAGAGTTAAGTTCATGGCAGGAGAAGGAACTGAAGGAATTAAAAATGAAAAGGGTGAATTCGTCAGTTCACTTTTCAGAGCCTATCCATCAGGAACAAGCTTAGTAACTGAGGGAACAGGAAAAAATGTCTTCCCTGAAGTTCAAGTGCCATTAGACACAGATAAAACTTTAGTAAAATGGGCACCTGACAATTACAAGGTAAGTGAAAATAATAAGGAGTTCACAGCTGCAGTAACAGCCAAGTATACTGATAAGGACATCATTCCTTGGATACCTGGAACTGATGAAAAGCCAACTGATGATGGTGAAGGCAACTTGATTCCAAAGGAATATGTAGAGGTAACTTTTAAGGCTGCAGAAGATAAGGATGGTGCCATGGGTACAGTTACAGTTGGCGATAAAGCAGGAGGAACTGTAAAGGCTATGGTTAATCCTGAAAAGACCTTAGCTGATAAGGTAATAGCAACAGCAAATGTCGGCTACGGCTTTACAAAGTGGACACCAAGCCTTGGAATGCCTATAGCTAATCAAACTTACATTGCAAACTTTATAAAAGCAGGCGATGAAGTAGGAAAAGACGACAAAATCCCAACAGATTGGGTTAGAGCTATTTTCGAAGCAGGAAAGGGAATTAAGAGCTTAACAAAAGCTGACAATTCGACAGCTTTAAATATCTATAAAGCATATCCAATAAATTCAAAAGTTGAATTTCCAAATGCAAATGTAGATACTAGTTCAGGATATGCAGAAAAAATAAAATGGATGGATGAACAAGGAAAAACTGTAGATACCTACAATTATAAAATTACTGCAGATTCCAAGTTCACAGTTTCGACAAGCATGTACTCAGATGAGACCATCATCCCATATAATTCGGGTGAGTCTGTTCCAACTGAGGACTACAATGGAAAACCTATAGATGGGACAAAATATACTATAGTAAACTTCCAAACTCAAGATAATTTAGGAATAGTTAAAATAAATAAAAACCTAACTAGTCTTCCATCAAATGAAGAAGATAACTATATTATGGGAGAAAATGTAGCTGCCCTAGTTAAAAAAGGTGCAACTTACGGAGATGTTAAAAACTTTATCTCAGCTGAAGCCAATGACAAAGCGGATTATACATTCTGGACTTGGTCACTATTGGGAGAAAATGCTGGAAAAACAGTTTATAACAATCTAGTAGCCGGACATGAGTTCAATACAAGTGCACCATATGATACAGTAGTTGCACGCTTTGTAAATGATGGAAAGGACATCACTGGAGAGGATTTAGACAACAATCCACTTCCAAAAGATTTCTTTACTGTTAATGTGGAAAAATCCTATGGAATTAAAGATAATGAACTTTTCGGCAAGACTTATACAGTGAAGAGTGGAAGTAAACTTGCTCAAGGCAAGTTCCCAACACTTGATGAAAATATTCTAACTGATAGCACAAACTATCAAAATCCAAAGTGGGATGTAGACAATCCTTGGGACCAAGTCATTACAGGAAACACAACTTTCACAGCTCAAGCTTCGACTGTAGTTAAGGTGAATGTAGAAATTGGCAAGGAACCAAGACATGGTGAACAAGTTGTTACAGGAAAGCTTACTACAAAAGCAACAGATGCTGACCTATCCGATGCCATTATCATCATAAGAGATAAGGACAATAAGATAATCGGTAGAACCTTCGTAGATGAAAATGGAGATTTTGTTGTAGGTACAAGACCACTTGTTGCCGGAGAAAAACTTAATATAGAAGTAAAACTTATTGACGGACAAAAGGCAAGCCAAGTTCCACCAATTACAGTTAAATTAAATCCAGACAGATTAAGTCAACTGCTACCAATAGCAGAAGAACAATATAAAAACTTCAAAGACAAGGAAAATGCCTTTATTAAGGAAAGACTTGAAAATCTTAATAAGGCAATTGAAAATGCTAAAACACTTGTAGAGCAAGATGGCAAGCCAACCGGTCAAGATACAGCAGATGATCAAAAGAAAATTGATGATGCTGTAACAGCGCTGGAAGAAGCCTTAAAGGCATTAACAGCCAATATTCCACCTACAATTAACGGACCACTAAGCCATGAAATTTATGTAGGTCAAAGTCTTACTATTCCAGAGTTAAAGAACCTAGTAAGAGTTACAGATGCTGATGGATTAATTGACCTTGTTGATATGGACCTTGACCAAGGTAATGGTAACCAAAAGGTAGCCGTTAAGATTACTAAAGATGGAGAAAATACTGACATTACTACAGTAATAGCAAATGTTGGAGACTATATCGTAACCTATACTGCCAAGGATAAGGCCGGTGCAGAAGTCACTCACGAAATGAAATTAACTGTTAAGGCAAGAGAAAATGTAAGTCTTGAAGTTGAAAAAGACCCATCAAAGATGAACTATGGAATCACAACTACAGACGGAACTGCAAAACTTAACTTAGCAGGCATGAAAGTCAATGTAATTGACAACCTTGGCGACAAGAAGGAAGTCAAATTAACAGATGAAAATCTAAAACTTACTATTAATGGTAGAGAAGTCACAGACAAAGCTGACTTTGACTTAAAGCTAGAAGATGACGTCAAGTTTATCGAAGTTGAGTACCAAGAACTTACAGCTAAAACCAACAATGTTTTAAGGGTCTTCCCGGACCTTAACAACAACGGTATGGACGATCGCACCGAAGGCTTTAATGAAGAAAAGATTTCTAAGATTGAAGTCATCAAACAACCACAACTTGACTATATTGCAAAGAATAAAGATGAAGCAGAAACAGCATTCAAACTAAATCTTGAAGGCATGGTTGTAAGGATGACTGATGACGCAGGCAAGGAAAAACTTGCTATAGTTAAAGGTGATGGTAAGTTCTACGAATATGACAACCAAGCGAATGAAATAAACTATTTAAGTACAGACAAGACAAATGGAGTAAAATTAAATCCTTCAATCAGTGATACTGAACAAGGTGACAATGGTGCTAAGATAAGAGTTTACGCATCAGCCCAAGTAGAAGCTTACACAGATGTCCTAAGGGTATTCTATGATGCAAATGGTGATGGAGAGCCAGACTACAAGGAAGGGCAAAAAACCCTAGCACCAACAGCAACAGCTCGAAACATTGGTGAAAACCCGGAAAAAACAACAGTGGAAGGTTTTGCAGAACCAGGAGCAATAGTGACAGTTAAATATACAGATACTCAAGGTCAAGAGCAAACAGTAACAAAAACTGCTGATTCAAAAACTGGATCCTATACTGCTGAAATTAAACCTAAACTTGCAGAAGGAACAGTTGTAAATGTGACAGCAAAACTTGGTGAGATGGCAGAGTCTGATTCAACTACAACAAAAGTCTTTGAAGATGCGGATAACGATGGAATTCCAGATAATAAGCAAGACTTTGATATCGCAAAGGCAACAAAGATCGAATTTGTAAATGAGCCTAACCTAACTTATTTAGTAGCAAGTGCAGACACTGAAGTTACTTTCGACGGTAAGGACGGAAATGGTAGAGATATCTTCGTTAAACTATCCTATAAGAACGGCGACAAAGAGCTTGGAAAAATCTACACCCTAGCTGAACTTAAAGATAAGATGAATGTCACAATCACACCATCACTTGGTATGATAGATAAGATTACAAATGATAGTCACAGCCTAATTGATAATAAATTATCCGTTGCATTAAAAAATGGTGAACAGGCTGATACAACAGCAACCTTTGCTATTAAGGTTGACGCTGATGGAAATGGTGTCGCTGATGAAGATGAAAAGAACGTCATTCCTGTAGAGGAAGAAAATACAACACCTCCAGATGGATTTGTAAGAGTAATCCTTGAAAAAACTGAAGGTGTAAACTTTAAAGATAATGCTATAACTATTTATGATGTAAGAAAAGATGCCAACATTAGATATGCAGATATCTACAATGAAGTATCAGCGACAACAATGGAGGATTACGAAAATATTCAGTGGTATAATGCCGATCAAGTTGTGAAAGCAGAAGGCGTCATTACAGCAGATGTGACTCTTACAGCAAAAGCTACAAAGAAAGCACCAACAGAGCAAATTGTAGAGGTTACAAACCCGGATGAAAATCCACCTCAAGGTTATATGAGAGTAGCTCTTGAAAAAGGTGAGGGAGTTAACTTCACAGCTGAAAAATATCAAAACGCTGATAAAGCCTACTTCAATGTGTTAATAGACGCAGGAGTAAGATACTATGACGTCTATAGAAAAGTTGAAGCTAAAGTAGCTGAAAGTTATGAAGACCTAACTTGGTATAAAAAAGTCTCTCAAGCTGACGATACACTTATTCTCGGAGCAGATCCAATTATTGAAAGAAACACAGTCACACTTATTGCTAAAGCGACAAAACAAGGACCTACGGACAGTATTATCGAAGTAACAGAAACAAACTCTGCAGTACCAAAAGGCTATGTAAGAGTAAGCATTGTAAAAGGTGAAGGTGTTACAGACGTAACTGGAATTTTAGATTATGATGTAAAATCCGACAAGTCTGTAAGATTTGCTGATATTATGGATAAGATTGGAACAACAGATGATGCTAAGACAAAAGTAACAATAGACGAAGCTAAGTATACTGACACACTTAAGTTCAATCTGGATAGAGCAGCTTATCCACTAGAAGCTACAGAACTTGTAGTAAGTGCAACAGAAAAACCGGCACCAGCAACACCTGAAGTTGATCCAATTAAACAAGGTGATGAAAAAGTAGTTGTAAAGGCACCTGAAGATGGTGATACTATTACAATTACACTTCCAGGTGGAGAGACTGTTACAGTTACAAAAGACCAAGATGGCTGGAAAGCTCCAGATGGAAATATTTTAAATCCAGATCAAAACGGTAAGCTTCAAATTCCTGTAAATAAGGATAATGTTACTGAAGGTGATGTTATAGTTAAAGTTACAGATAGTGAGTCTGGAAAGGCTACTGATACTTTCAAGACTATTGAACAAGTAGTAGTACCAGAGGTACGAATTGGAGTAAAAATTACTAGTGCATTCAGTGACAATGAGTTTTTAGTATTTAGGACTACTGTAGGAAATTGCTCAGTCAAAATAACAGTAAGGGATAAAAATGGAAACTCTCAAGTATTTGATGCTAAAACTAGTTTTAGCGGTGTAGGAACATTAGAATTAGATAAGCCTCTTCAATCAGGGGATTCAATTTTAATTGAAGCTACAAAGGATGGATATTTAGATGGAAAAGTAACTAAGAGACTTAGATAGTACATTGACTTAATTATGAGAATATAGGCGAGCAATCGCTCGCCAGTATTTTCAAAGAAAGGAGAAAACATGAAGAAAAGATTATTAAGCTTCACCTTGGCTCTTTTAATGTTAATTGGATCAATTCCAATAAATGTATTTGCAAGTAAGACGCCTGAAAATCCAGAAAAAATTGAAGCTGAACGTCTATATGGAGGAACTTATTCCTTAAAAATTCCAGGAGTTGATTACTCAAGGACGCATCCATTAAAATTAGGAGCTAGTTTTTTTGAAATAAATTACCCTCCTATTAATCCAACTGATGATCCTGATAAATTCGACAACAGTGAGATTAATGTAGGAATAGATGATATATTGATGAAAGCTTTAGGCGTAACTTATATGAATGTTCAAGTTGAAGCTGATGGTTATCTTTCAGAAATTTATAAAATAGGACCTGGAGGAGACTATAAATTTGGTGAAACTATTAAAAATGTTCCAATACCAAAGTTTGAATATTTTCCAGCACTATTAGTAACAATACCAGAACCAGATAATAGAGATTTGCAACTTGCAGTTGAAGCTTATGCCGTCCCTGAAAATACACAAAATAATGGACTAATGTTGACTGCTAATTTTGTAGGGCATTCGGGGGTTAGTACAAAATGGTACGGTGAAAAACTGAGACCTCAATTAACTGGAACTTTTAAAAGTTTTAATAATAGGGTATTCACATTTTCTTTACCAGCAGAAGACGAAGATATAATTTTAAGAAAGAGTACTGAAAAATATCAGTGGAAGGGGCATCCAAATGTTAAATATATACCAACCATACCAGATGATGATTTGACTGTTTCATTAGATTCTGCCATTAGAAAGTTTAGTGTTACTATTGACGGTAAATCACAAGGGAGAGCAGCCGATTCAAATTACTATTTCGAGTCAGCAGGTGATGGATATACTGGCTTCTATGTAACCCTACGTGAAAAAGTAAAAGTTAACTTTGATGCTAATGGTGGCTCATGGAAAACTGCTGCACTGAAAGAACAATACACTGCCTATGGTTTAAAAGCATCAGAAACTTTTATGGAAGGCGAAGACAAATTGGGACCTATCAATATTCCAGAAGGAGCGACAGCATTAACTCCTCCAGAAGTGCAAGGCAAGGCTAATGAGTTCAAGGGATGGAATACAGATAAAGATGCGACAGACGCATTAGACTTAAGCACCTTTGCAATCAACGGAGATACAACGTTCTATGCTATCTATAGTGAAGAAGCAGAAGGAAAAGCTGAAGTTCTTTATGTAGATGATAATGGAAATGATATTACAATCGATGATAGCAATAAGATTGATGGACAAGAATATCCAACTTCAAAAATTGGAACAAAGGATACAGAGATTCCTTCAGATGTATTTACAGCAGATACTGCACCTAAGCTATTAGGATACAAGTTCAATAGAGTTGTATTAAATCCGACAGACGGAAAATACACCACTGATGGTACTAATAAAATCAAGATTTATTACGATAAACTTGACGATATTATCTCAGACAAAACTCTGGAAACAGACACTGACAAACCTGAAGGTTATGTAACAGTAAGCTTTGATAAGGGAGAACATGGAACTCTAACAGGCGACACTAAATTCTATGTCAACCCAAGAGCAGGAAAGACAAATACTAATTTAGCTGAACCTACAATTACAGCTAACCTAGGCTATACAGTAGGTGCAGTACCAGAAAGTGAAACCGAAAAGCAAAACTGGAGTCCAAAATTTGAAAAATCTGATGAGATAAAAGAAGATAAAACTTATATTGCACAATATGAAGAAGTTCAAAAAACAACAGCAGATAAAATTGCTGATATAGCAACCTTATCTCCAGTAGACTTTGGAGTATTTGTAGGAACAGATGTTAATGCAGAAAACTTCTGGAAACAAGGAATCAAAGCAACAGCAACAAAACCAGAAGATCAACAAGCACTAAATGACCTACTGGCAACTGCAACAAAGTATGAAGATTTGTCAAATAGAACAACAGGAAATGTTGTAACAGAACCAATAGGTGGAAAGATTAAAGTAACCTTTGAGGATAAATCTTCGATAACAGTAGAAAACCAAAAGCTATACGTGTGGGCGAAGAAGACAGATAATACAGATGACAATAAAGATCTACCAAAACCAGAAGGTGCAATTCAGGTAAGCTTTAAAGTAGGCGAAGGAGTAACAGGATTAGCGCCATCCAACAAGGCAATGACAGTTGAATCAGGCACATCTTTAGAGTCAAGTGACTTCCCAGTAGCAATTATAGATGTAGTTAATGGCTATAAGGGTCCAGCTACTTGGTCAGGTCAAACCTTGAATAATCCATCAGACTGGGTTGTTACAAAGGATAATAGTATCTTTACAGCGACAGCAATACCTAAAGACAAGATTGCAACAGAAGATCCAAAGGATCCTAATTATGTCAAAGTAACCTTTGATGCCAACGGTGGACATTTTGCTACTGATATAGCTAAGACTACAAAAGATGTATGGGTGCTAAAGGTCGCTAATGTCAAGTTCTCCGAAGCAGCTGAAAAGGCAGGACAGCCTAGTCAAACAGGCAAAACCTTTAAGGAATGGCAAGACAAAGCTACTGGTGGACAAGCCGTTGCTAGTGAAAAAGTGCTAAATACTGCAGATGAAACTTTCTATGCAGCATATAATGACAAAGACAAGATTAAAGATGTAGATGATCTTACAAAAGATCCTGAAGCTGGCTATGTTAGATTAATCTTTGATGCAACAGAAGTAGGAAAGATTGGCACAGAAAGCAATGCACCAATTAAAAAAGCTATTGATGTATTAGAAGGAACTTTATATACTGACCAAGACTTAAAGGATAAGGGTAGCTACAATTAAAGCTATACCGACAGATTCAACTAAGAAGTTTGAAAAGTGGAATCCTGAAGTACCACAAACTGGTGCTGTTACTAAACAAACTTACACTGCTTCTTACACTGATAAGGACAAGGCAGTAACTGAGGATCCGAAGGACAATGCCTATATCAAAGTAATTTTTGATGCAAACGGTGGACAATTTGGTACTGAAGAAGCTAACACAAGTAAAAATGTATGGGTACTAAATGGAAAAGCAACTTTTGCTGATGCCAAGGCAAAGATTACTGAAAATCCTACAAAAGCAAATGCTAACTTTAAAGAATGGCAAGATAAGAATACTGGTGGAACAAAGGTAGATGATTCCTATGCATTAAATAAACAAGCAGACGGTTCTATTGAAACTTTCTACGCATCTTATATTAATGCCGACAAGATTAAAGAAGACCCTACTACAACTGATCCAGCATCAGGTTATGTAAGACTTACCTTTGACGCAACAAAAGATGGTAAGATTGGTAAGAATCAAGAAAAAATTATCGACGTACTTGCTGGTACAAAGTACGACGATGCTGAACTTCAGAATGTGATTAAGAAAATTAATCCAACTTATAAGGACAATACAAAGATATTTGATAAGTGGGAGCCTGTAGTTCCAATAGATACTACTGAAGTTGGTAAGGGTAATGGAGCTGAAGATACAGATCTAACTCACGATACCTTTACAGCAACTTATATAGCTGTAGATAAGATTATCGATGTAACGGATCCTGATACAAATCCGGTTAAAGATGGATATATAAGATTTATTTTTGAAGCTAATACTAAAGATAATTTAACTACTGGTAAGATTGGCAAAAACCAAGAATTTATTTTTGATGTATTAAAGGGAACAAGGTTCTCTGATTCTGACCTTCAAAAGAAGATTAGTGGAATTAAACCTATAGCTGATGATATAAAACTTAAGTTTGACGGTTGGAATCCAACAGTATTAATAGATAATACCTTAGTTGAAGCAGGATTAGAGGATGACGTAAAAACTAGAATTTATAATGCAACTTACACTGCTAAGGATAAGTTCATTGATGTAACTGACCCGGGCTCAGAAGTCCCTGATGGCTATGTAAGATTTATCTTTAATGGTAGCGGTAAAGATACTGAAAACAATACAATTACTGGTAAGGCCAAAAGTCTAGAAGAATACGCTTTTGATGTAGTTAAGGGTACTGCCTTTAATGACAAAGATCTTCAAGGAAAGATTGATGCTATTACTGCCAAGGCTGACGACTTAACTTATAAGTTTAAAGCTTGGGATCCTGAAGTTAAAAATGATGAAACTTTAGTAGATGCAGATGATGTAACTCAGAACGAATACTTTGCAAGTTATGAAAAGAAAGACAAGATTGTTGATATAACTGATCCAAATACTGAAATTCCAGAAGGCTATCAAAGACTAACCTTTGATGCACAAGCTGGTAAAATTTCTGGCAAAGAAAAAGTTGTGATTGATGTACTAAATGGAACAGAATACACTGACTCTGATTTAGTCACTAAACTGGAATCAATTAAAGAAAATGGAGCAACTCCAAATGATAATACCCAGAAGTTTAGCCATTGGACTCCAGCAATCCCAGAAAATGGAACAGTTGAAACAAGGACCTTCTACGCTATATATATGGATAAGGATAAGATTGTAGATGTTGACCCAACAAATCCTGGAGATCTAAAAGAAGGCTATATTAGATTTATCTTTGATGCAAACACAAAGGATAATTCAACAACAGGTAAGATTGAGGACAAGCAAAAAGTAATCTTTGATGTACTAAAGACTACTAAGTTTAACGATGAGGCCATACAAGCTAAGATTGATAAGATTACTGCTGTGCCAAATGATAAGACTAAGGCCTTTGATAAGTGGGATCCAGAAGTTCCAAATAATGACGATCTAGTAGAAAATGGAGCAACTAACGATGCTCACACTTATAATGCGACTTATAAGAACAAGGACAAAATTGTCGATGTTCCAACTGATAAAATTGAAGATAAGACACCAGAAGGATATGTAAGACTTATCTTTGATGCTAAAGAAGGTAAAATCAGAGAAGTTCAAAAAGTTGCCTTTGATGTATTAGAAGGAACTAAATATAGCGACAATGATCTTCAAGGAAAGATTAGTGAATTAAAGCCTACAACAAATGATCTAGCTAAGAAGTTTAATGGTTGGGATACACCAGTTCCAAAAGATGAAACACCTGTTGTATCTAAGACTTATAATGCAACTTATACCGGCAAAGATAAGATAGTAGACGTTACTGATCCAAATGTAGATCCAAAACCAGATTATGTAAGATTAACCTTTAATGCAGCTGAAGGAACAATTGCTGGCAAGGATACAAAAGTTATCGACGTCTTAAGGGGAACCAACTACTACGACAAAGAACTACAAGCTAAGATCAAGGGAATTGTGGCAGTACCAACCGATTCTAACAAGAAATTCAATGCTTGGGATCCTGCCGTACCAGTTGAAGATAAGGCTGTAGAAACAGCGACTTACACTGCAATTTATGTAGATAGGGACAAGATTATAGATGTAACTAATCCAAAAGTAGATCCTGAAGAAAGTTATGTAAGACTAACTTTTGATGCCAAGGCAGGAACAATCGATGGAAAGGCTACAAAAGCTATTGACGTACTGGCTGGAACTAAGTACAGCGATAATGACTTAAAGACAAAGATAGCGTCAATTACAGCGGTTCCAAATGACAACACAATGAAGTTTAAGGCTTGGGAACCGATAGTTCCTACAGATGAAACTCTAGTTGGTCAAGGTCAAGGTACAGATAACACTGAAGATACCTTTACTGCATCTTATGAAAAGAAAGATTTAATTAAGGATGTAATTGATCCAACAGTTGATCCTGAAGAAGGTTATGTAAGAATAACCCTTGACCCAACTTCCGATGGTAGGATTGGAAATAAAGAAGCTGGAGAAAAAGTAGCTATTGATGTATTAAGGGGAACTGACTATAGCAACGAAACACTAAAGAATAAGATTAACGGAATAGAAGTGAAACCAAATGACACCACAAAAGAATTCAACAAGTGGATTGGCGATATTCCTACAAGTGGACCTGTAACAACTACAACCTACTATGCAAGTTACAAGGTTATCCCAGTAGAAATGGGTAAGGTTAAGATTGTATATGTTGATGAAGATAATAAGGAACTTGCCGAAGATCTAAGACTAGAAGCAACTGAAAAATATCCTGCAGAAAAACAAGGTGTACTTGGAGCAGATATTCCAACTGAAGAATATGCCAAAAGCTCTGCACCTAAATTCTTAGGCTATGAAATTGATACAGCAACTATTGAGCCACAAACAGATGCAAAATATTCTAAGGATACTGATGCTCCAACAATAACATTTAAGTACAAGAAACTTGAAGATGTTATTACAAAAGGAGATAAACCTGAAGGCTATGTAACAGTTGAATTCCTTCCAGGTGCAAATGGAACTATTACAGGAACTACTAAGTTCTTTGTAAATCCAAAAGCTGGTATTAAGAACTCTGGTCTTGAACCAATGCCATCAGTTAAAGCAAAGGATGGATTTGAATTAGCAGATCCTCTATGGAGTCCTGATTTCCTAGCAGATGCAGAAATCACTAAGGATGCAATTTATACTGCTCAGTATGTAAAAGTTACTGAAAAAACTCCTGATATTGTACCAGGAACAGAAGAAAAGCCAGACGGCTATGTAACAGTTACTTTTGATTTAGATGGCAAGGGAACTACAATAGATTCAACTAGCTTTCATGTAAATCCAAATAAGGAAGTAAGTCTAACAGCACCAAAAGTAACAGCTAATACTGGTTATAAATTTACAGGTTGGGATAAAGGATTAAAAGGAACATTTAAAAAAGATACAAAAATAACTGCAACTTATAAGGCTTTAGATAATATAGTACCTGGCAAAGATGAAAAAGGTAATGTAAATACAAAACCTGATGGCTATGTAACAATAAGCTTTGTAGCTGGCAGTCACGCAAGCTTAGAAGGAACTACAATTTACTATGTAAATCCAAAAGCTAATGTAAAAAATAGCCAATTGAAAGAACCTACAATTAAACCAGAAAATGGATATAAGGTAGATACTCCAAAATGGATTCCTGAATTTAACACAGAAACTGTTATAATTAAAGATGCTACTTATGTAGTAAATGTGTTAAAAGAGGGTGTAAATCCAAGTCCAACATCATTTGAAATAACTTATATTTCGGGCAATCCTCTTGGTGGTAGAGTTAGCCCTAAGTCTGAAACTGTAGATATTGATGGCAGAATCGAAGGTTCTACTGCTACTGCTTATGATGGATATAAATTTGTTAAATGGATTGATTCATCAGGTAACACTGTATCTACAAGTGAGAAATTTGTGCCAACTGATAGAATAGATGCAAGTTATATTGCAGTATTTAAGGAAATAAATACTCCTACACCAAATCCTGATATGTTTAAGATTAATTATATTTCAGGCAATCCTCTTGGTGGTAGAGTTAGCCCTAAGTCTGAAACTGTAAATATTGATAGCAGAATCGAAGGTTCTACTGCTACTGCTTACGATGGATACAGATTTGTTAAATGGACTGATTGGGACGGAAATACTGTTTCAAGAAGAGAATACTTTAGACCAAGTGAAAGAGCAGATGCAACTTATATTGCAGTCTTTGAAAGGATTGATACTCCAGTAGAACCAAAACCTGAGAACCCTAGCATTATTTACGCTACTAAGACAGAAGAGGTAATAAAAGAAGTTCCAGTATTTTATGATATACACGACTCTTATATTGCTGGATATCCAGATGGCACTGTAAGACCTGATGGAAATATCACAAGAGCTGAAGTGGCAACAATTTTTGCAAGACTTACTCAAAGACAAAATCTTGCTCAGTTTACAGATAAATTTAGTGATGTTAAGGCAACAGATTGGTTCATGACAAGTGTTATGAAACTTTCTTCTAAAGACATTATTAACGGTTATCCAGATAAAACATTTAAACCTAATAGAAACATCTCAAGAGCTGAATTTGCAGCTATTGCGTCTAAGTTCATAGAAAGACCAACAGCTTCAAGTGAAACATTTATAGATGTTCCTACAAATCATTGGGCACATGATAAGATTGCGATGGTAAAGGCTGAAGGATGGATTACAGGATATACTGACGGAACATTTAAACCAGATGCTCCGATTACTAGGGCAGAAGCTGTTACGATTGTAAATAGGATGTTTGATAGGGCAGCTGATCGTCAATTTGTAAAGAATAATGGTTACGAAATCACGCTATTTAAAGATTTGTCAACAAATCACTGGGCTTATTACGATATAATCGAGTCAACTAACGGACACTATTATAAGAGGGCAAATGGAATGGAAGACTGGGGAAAGATTATAAAATAATTAAATAAGGCCTTTCGATTAGTTTCGACAAGGTAAATAAGTAGTATTTACGGCTCTACCATAATGGTAGGGTCGTTTTTGTTGTTTTGCATGTGGAGTAGACAGATAGTTAAGAGTAGTTTAAATTATAGCTCAGACAAAGCTATTAAATCATCACTTAATGTGATGGAGTGAGTTGTGAGTATGATGCTGCATAAGACTTAAACTATGTGTCTTTACAAAAAAACTTAAGGTGACTATGAAACACTGTACCACTAAAACGACAACACATCGCAGTTTATCTTCGACGTGGAAAATAAATTTTCCTTCTTCAGGATGATGTCCGCGATGGTGTCCTTCATACAAGATAGATAAATTATTGCAACAGCAACAACTCGTTGAAGCTATAGCCACAACACACCGTCGCCATCTAATCTACATTTCTAGTAGGATGTTAGAAGATATATCTATTCCTATCCACACTTGTTTTAATAAAAACTACAGTGGTAAATATTATTAATAACTGTGAGATTTTCAAAAATTATTGATAAATAATTCATACACTTTTCACAATACAGTTTTATATTTGAAATACAAGGGGGAATTCTTATGAGAGACGATTTTAATAATTCTGAAGATTCAAATATGTACTCCTATAATTATGAAAAGCCACCAAAAAAGAAAAAGTCTGGCGTGCTACTTGTTGTTATGGCGATTGTTTTTTCTTTGATAGGCGGTGTTGTGGGGTCGTTTATTACTTCAATTAACATGAGGGGCAATAGTAATGAGCCTACTAATAATATTACTATTTCTGCAGGCGACGACATGACAGTTGCATCTGCTGTTGCTAAAAAGTCAATGTCATCAGTTGTCGGCATAACTACTAAGGGCGTTCAACAGTCTTTCTTTGGGCCAGTCGAGGTTCAAGGTGTGGGCAGTGGTGTTATTGTCGATCCAAAGGGATATATTTTGACAAATGCCCATGTTGTTAAATTAAATAATCAAATTATAGACAAGGTCACTGTAAGACTAAACAATGAAAACGACCTAGAGGGCAAGACTATCTGGGCAGATGAGATGATTGATCTTGCTATAGTTAAGATAAATACTGACGAAAAATTAAATGTTGCAAGCCTTGGCGATTCAGATAAATTACAAATTGGTGAGGCTGCAGTGGCAATTGGAAACCCAATTTCGCTTCAATTTTCACAAACTGTAACCCAAGGTATTATTTCAGGACTAGATAGATATGTTGGTGCAGTAAGTGGCGGAGGATACATGACAGGACTTATCCAAACTGATGCTTCCATAAACGGAGGTAACTCCGGTGGACCTCTTCTTAATGCAAAGGGCGAAGTTATTGGAATTAATACAGTTAAAGTTCAATCAGCTGAAGGTCTTGGATTTTCTATTCCAATTAATTTTATCAAACCGATAATCAAACAAGTTATTGAGACAGGAAGCTACAAAGAATTGTCACTTGGAATTTTGTCAATGGATGTTGGAGCGGCAAAACAATTCTTTGGCGAAAATATTGACACAGATAAGGGAATTTTCGTCTACAAGATTTATGATGGATCACCTGCAGTTGCAGCCGGATTACAACCAGGAGATGTCATCACAAAGATTGGCAAGGACGAAGTTACAGACAACAATGCACTTAAATCTATTTTGTACAAATATCAAGTCGGAGACAAGGTAAATATTACATTTGAAAGAAATGGAAAAGAAGAAAGTGCAGAGCTTACTTTTACAGATTATTCTGTAGAAAAGGACAAAAGTGCACAAGAGGACTTGAGAAAGCAAGAAATGGAAAGCCGTAGAAGACAAATGCCTGGATATGGACAGATGCCAGGTCAAGGTCAAGATAGAGAAGAGATGCAAAGAGAATTTTTGGATGAATTCATGAGAAGATTCGGAAACTAAATATTTGTTAAGGAAGAGTGAGATAAAAGTCTTGCTCTTCTTTTATTTTAAGTAGCATGTTTAAAATGAGTCAAAATATTTATGATTGTGTGATATAAAATAAGTTTAAAATAAAAAATATATATAATAGATTGAATTTTGTGATGAAAAAATAAGTGGAACTTGACTAATTGTAAGAATTAGAGGGAAATTTAAAAATTTTTGAAAGTTTTTGATAATTTTTATCAAAAAGGCTTTACAAATATAAAAAAGTATAGTATTATATAGACAGTTAATGATACAAGTTATCACTAACACATAATAATAGCGTCGATGACGCATAATATTGAGGCGAAAGCCTTAGCTCCTAAGATTAATAATAAAATTATACCAATCAACATTCAAAACGGAAAAGACCATGTGCGTAGTGGTCTTTTCTTTTTTTGTTTTAGGGTGTTGAGGTTGTGGATAGAAGAGGTCGTCACTGTGCTCATGATTTATTAATTTTGTGCGGGGAAATCCCTGTGGGAGTCATCCTGAGCGGAGGAGGAGCATAGCGACGACGGAGTCGAAGGATCTGTAGGGTAAAGGCAGCGATGTGTGTTCGTCTTGAGAGAAATGTGTTTTGGAATTTTCTCCGTGAGGTTTTCTTGTTAAGACGATTAGTTCTCGCTCGATGACTTTGCAGATCCCTCGACTAACGCTCGGGATGACGAGTTTGAGACAACAGCGAGTGTAGACAATTTCGTTACGATATCAGGAAACCACCTCATCCAACGTCATCCTGAGCGAACGAAGTGAGTCGAAGGATCTGTAGGGCTGAGGTGGCGATGTGTGGTCGTTTTGAGAGAAATGTGTTTTGGAGTTTTTGTATGGGTAGCCCTTCTCTTATATTTAGGTTTTCACCTTATGATGTTTTGAGGTATGCTTAGGTTATTTTGATAAGACGCTTAGGCTGTTTCTCCACTAGGTGCAGATCTTCGACTCGCGTTTTACGCTCGCTCAAGATGACGGAAAGGAGACAATAGCAAGTGTAGACAATTTCGTTAAGATATCAGAAAATCACCTCATCCAACGTCATCCTGAGCGAACAAAGTGAGCCGAAGGATCTGTAGGCTGAGGTGGCGATGTGTGGTCGTTTTGATGAGAAAGTGTTTTGGAGTCTCCCCTTTACGTTGTTTCTTTAAGACGATTAGGTCTCGCAAGAATACTTTGCAGATCCCTCGACTGTCGCTCGGAATGACGAGTTTGAGACAACAGCGAGTGTAGACAATTTCGTTAAGATATCAGAAAATCACCTCATCCAACGTCATCCTGAGCGAACGAAGTGAGCCGAAGGATCTGTAGGGTAAGGGTAGCGATGTGTCGTCGTTTTAGTGTGAAAGAGGCTTGGAGAGTCTCCCCTTTACGTTGTTTCTTTAAAACGAATAGTTCTCGCTCGATGACTTTGCAGATCCCTCGACTGTCGCTTGGGATGACGGAGTGCTGGGGTTGTGGATTGAATAGGTCGTCACTGTGCCGAAGGTATGGTGGAGTAATGTTAATGATTTATCAATGATTTTAAGTGTTCGCCATATTAAACGTCATCCTGAGCGGAGGAGGAGCATAGCGACGACGTAGTCGAAGGATCTGTAGGGTAAAGACAGCGATGTGTGGTCGTTTTGACCAAATTGTGTATTGGAGTAATTCTCCTATACGTTATTTCTTTAAGACGATTAGGTCTCGCAAGAATACTTTGCAGATCCCTCGACTAACGCTCGGGATGACGAGTTTGAGACAACAGCGAGTGTAGACAATTTCGTTAAGATATCTGAAAACCACCTCATCCAACGTCATCCTGAGCGAACGAAGTGAGTCGAAGGATCTGTAGGGTAAGGGTAGCGATGTGTGGTCGTTTTGACCAAATTGTGTATTGGGGTAATTCTCCTATACGTTATTTCTTTAAGACGCATAGAATGTTTTCCCACAAGGTGCAGATCTTTCGACTCGAGCAAAGCTCTCGCTCAAGATGACGGGCAGGAGACAGTTACATATGTATAGACATCGCTTGATGAATTTGTAGATTCTTTATCAATAGAGAACACATCGACTCGATTCACTCACTCTGAATGACGGTGTGTGGCTCATGATGCAAATAGTTCGTTTTTGTGCCTTTGGTTTAGATTTTCTCTTAAGAGCTTACTATTTCTCCTTTACTCCACCCTTTGTAAATTTATTTCAATATAATCCAATATTTCTTTACTTAAGTTTTACTTTTAAACAGAATATTATATAATATTAGCTATGAAATAAGGTGATATTTTGAAAAAAGTTGATAATGAAAAAATTATAGAAAAAAGGGGGCTTAGGTTTTCGGATTTCTTCTGGCTATTTATTTTCTCAATATTTATTACTGCCGTCATGTTTATCTTGACGCCGGAGAAAGGTTATAATTTCGCCAGAGTTTTCGAAGACCCAATGGTAATTTTACTAAATTTTATACCAGTACTTATAATCGGCCTATTGTTTCTTGGGATTTTTGGAAGGTTAAAGAGAGCTTTAATTTTTAATTCGCTCTTCTTTACAATATTCTTCATGATTCACAGGACAAAGGTCATTTATAGAAATGCACCCTTCGTCTTTAACGACTTTAAACTTGCAATGGAAGCTGCAAACATGGTCAAGCAGTCCTACTATCCGGATTTGTTTTCCATAATAGTCTTCTTTGCATTTTTAGTGATTACAATTTTAGTCGCAAAGGCTATTAATAAAGACAAATTAAAGCTAAAGTCAAGGCTTGCGATAATCCTTGCGTCAGTAGTTTTATCTTCTGTTCTTTACACAGGAGTTTATGCGAAGGATAAAATTTATAACAAGCTTCCCTTCGAAGGCAATCCCTTCAATATACTCGACCACTTTAACTCCAAGGGCTTTAATTATATGTTCATCCACAATATAAAAGATGCAATTGTAAAAGCTCCTGAGGGTTACGACAGGGACGCGATTAAAAAAATCGACAAGGACGACAGGTCTGAAGAGATTTCCGTTCTTAAGTACAACGAAAAGCCAAACATCATTTGGATAATGGGAGAGGCATTTACCGATATTTCCCAAAATCCTGCTTTTTCTTTTGATAGTGAGCACGATCCAAATAGAAATTTCAAAAGAATGCAGGCCGAGTCAGTTTTAAGCGGACGAATTGTGACACCGTCCTTTGGAGGTGGAACTGGAGATACAGAGTTTGACGTTTTGACGGGAACTCTTACTACAGATGTATCTGCCAACGGTTCAATTTCTTTTAATTCAATAAAGAGAAACATCGATTCACTTCCGAGGTATTTAAGTAGCATCGGTTACAAGACGAGATCATTTCACCCGGGATATGAGTGGTTCTACAGACGAAACGAAGTTTATCCAAAAATTGGATTCGACGAGAGACACTTTGTCGAAGATATTGCAAATCCAGACATCAAGGGTGAGTATGTTTCTGAAAGGCAATTTACAGATATATTTGTAGAAAGATTTGAAGAAAGTTTAAAAAATAATGAGACGCCTATTTTTGACTATGCAGTGGATATTCAAAATCACGGCCCATACTACTATGACAAATACAAGGAAAGCTATCCATTTAACTGCAAGTACCCACTAGATGATGCGACTAAGGCAATGTTTGGAGCATACTTCTTGGGCACAAGAGATATTGACCAAATGATTGGTGAAGTATATGACATGATGAAGACTAAAGAAGAGCCAATTATTATGGTCTTCTATGGCGATCATCTTCCAAGTTTTGGAACTGATCCAAGTGGATATGACAAAATCGACAAGCACCTAAGCTGGGACAATTTGGAAAAAGAAACAGAATATTATTCAACGCCATTTCTTGTAATGGCAAATGATGCGGGAAGAGCTTATTTGAATAAAGAAAACATTGAGCTCGACCAAGGTTCAATAATTTCATCAAATTATTTGGCTTCAACAGTTTTAGATATGCTTGGCTTCACTAAGGGAGACAACTTCTTTAGCTACAACTCGGAGCTTAGAAAAAAACTTCCTATAATCTCAAGACACTATGTCTATGACGGTGAAAAAGTATATCCACGTGACAAAGTTGGTGGAGAAGCTGCACAAATATATTCACAATATAAAAAATATGAATATTACAGAATTAACGATTGATGGGCTTCTAATAGCCCATTAATTTTGGAAGTATTATTTGGCAATAAAAATAAAAAGGGGAGAAGACATGAGAAAAATTTCAATAATTGGACTTGGAAATGTTGGGGCAACTGTTGCACACACTTTGGTAGAAAGAAGTCTATGCGACACATTAATTCTATTTGACAAAAAGGATGGCCTTGCCGAAGCTGAAGTAAGCGACCTATCCGATGGTTTTGTAAGAAGAAATGGACACATAAATATTAAAGCGGGAACAGAAAAAGATTTAAGTGATTCTGACATAATCATATTTGCGCCAGGAGATATTACAATCTTACAAAGATTTAGCGACAGACTAAAGGAATTTGAATACACAAAAACTTGTGCCGAGGAGTGGGGACCAAAGATTAAAAAGTCTCGTTTTGATGGAATTTTATTAAGCATCACAAACCCCTGCGATGTAATTGCAGATTATATGCAAAAACTAACAGGCCTACCGAGAGAAAGAGTTATTGGAACGGGAACTGTTCTTGACACAGCGAGAATGAAAAATGCAGTGGCAAGAGTTTTAAATATTGATCCAAACTCTGTCGATGGTTTTGTGATCGGGGAACATGGCAACAGCCAATTCGTAGCTTGGTCACAAGTAAGTGTTGCGACAAAGCCAATTATGGAGATACTTGATAGAGACATGATTGAAAAAATTGAAGAGGACACAAGGATGCGCGCCTTTGAAACAATAAAAGCAAAGGGCTACACATCTTATGGAATTGCGAACTCAACTTCACTAATAGTTGAGGCAATATTTCAAGATGCAAAGACAATTCTTCCTGTCTCATCATTTAGCAAAAAAGAAAATTGCTACATCGGTCACCCTGCAGTAGTTGGACGAGAGGGAATATTAGGTGACTACGAAATAGAACTTAACGAAGAAGAAATGGAAAAGTGGAACAAGTCAGCTAATACAATTAGAGAGACATTGCCTATAAAATAAAAACTTTTAACAAGACTCGCATTTTTTGCGAGTTTTTTTATTAGAAATTTTTGACTTTTGTTTAAAAGATTCTTAAATCTTTTCTAAAAATTTACATCTTCATACATTATTTTTTAAAACGTGATAAAATAATATAAATGCCCAAGTGTCAAGATTTTGTTCTTCTTCTGTGTTAATGTGAGACTTTTCTTGATATAATAATACGATAGAGGTGTTTTTTATGAAAACAGAGATTATAAAGTTTAAGGGAAATGAAAAAGATAAAAAGTACCTTGATAAGATAAAGAAAACATTTGAAAAGGGCGGACTTGTCGTCTTTCCTACAGAGACTGTTTACGGCCTTGGTGGAAATGGACTGGACGCCAATGCTTGCAAAAAAATTTACGAAGCAAAGGGAAGACCATCGGATAACCCATTGATTCTTCACATAGCAGAAAATTCTCAGATTGATGAACTCGTTCTTGAGATTCCAGATGTTGCCAAAAAGTGCATGGAAAAGTTTTGGCCGGGACCTCTCACTATGATTTTTAAAAGATCAGACATCGTTCCCGATGCAGTTACAGGTGGACTTGATACAGTTGCAATAAGAGAGCCTTCTCACAAGATTGCAAATAAAATTTTAAAGGCAGTTCATCTTCCAATAGCTGCTCCTTCTGCAAATATTTCTGGCAGACCTTCTCCAACTAAAATAGAGCATGTGCTAGAAGATTTAGACGGACGAGTTGACATAGTTGTAGATGGCGGCAAGTCAGTTGTTGGAATTGAGTCCACAGTTTTAGATGTAACAGTAGACCCACCTATGATACTTAGACCTGGAAAAATTACTCTTGAAGATTTACAAAAGATTTCTCCGGACATTACGATTGACCAGTCCACAATTGATGCGACTAATAAAAAAGTTCCAAAATCTCCTGGTCAAAAGTACAAACACTATGCACCTCGTGCAGAGGCAATTTGCTTTGGTGGAAATATAGACAAAATGGTTTTGGAAATTCAAAAAAATATTGATGAAAATAAAGATAAAAAGGTTGCCGTTTTAGCTTCTACAGAAACTATAGATGAGTACAAAAACTGCGATTTAAAAATAAATCTTGGTTCAAGAGAACATCTAGAAGAAGTGGCGAGCAACTTGTTTGATGCACTGCGTCACTGCGACGACGAAGGCGTTGATTTAATTTTGGCAGAGGGCTTTGAACCAATTGGACTTGGCCTTAGCATTATGAATAGACTCCTTAAGGCTTGCAGCGGCAGAATAGTTATGAGAATTTGAGGTGTAATATGAAAATAGCAATTGGATCAGATCACGCAGGTTACTATCTTAAAGAGGATATTAAAAAATATCTTGAAGAAAAGGAAATTGAAGTTATAGATAAAGGACCCGACTCAGCCGATAGAGTTGACTACCCAGATTACGGTCATGCCGTTGGTCACGAAGTAATAGATAACAATTTAGATTTTGGAATAGTTATTTGCGGATCGGGAATTGGCATATCTATTGCTGCAAATAAAGTAAAGGGAATAAGAGCAGCCCTTGTAAGCGAACCTTATTCTGCAAAACTTGCAAGGCGCCACAATAATGCAAATGTGGTTGCAATGGGAGCAAGACTTATCGGACTTGATATGGCAAAGGAAATTGTCGATGCTTTTATAAATGAAGAATTTGAGGGCGGAAGACATATTAATAGAGTTAACAAAATAGAGGAGGAATAATATGATTCATGTTGTAGAACATCCACTAATTGATCACAAGATGACAATTCTTAGAAAAAAAGAAACAAGCTCCATGGAGTTTAGACAAATTGTAAATGAAATCTCATCTCTTATGGCATATGAACTTACAAGAGATTTAGAAACTGAAGAAATTAAAATCGAAACACCTATTGCTCCAACTACTGGAAAGATGATTTCGGGCAAAAAGGTTGGAATTGTTCCAATTCTAAGAGCGGGTCTTGGAATGGTGGAAGGATTTTTGACAATTGTTCCTGCTGCAAGAGTTGGTCATATTGGAATGTATAGAGATCCAGAAACTTTAAAACCAGTTACTTATTATTCAAAACTACCTAAAGATGTAAGCCACAGACTTATGATAATCGTCGACCCAATGCTTGCCACTGGTGGATCTTTAATCGAAGCAATTGATGAATTAAAAAGAAATGGCGCAACTCAAATTAGAGCCGTAAATCTTTTGGCAGCACCTGAGGGAATAAAAGCTGTTGAAGAAGCTCATCCAGATGTTGACATTTATGTGGCAGCAATTGATGATCACCTAAATGAACATGGATATATTGTTCCAGGTCTTGGAGATGCGGGAGACAGACTATTTGGAACAAAGTAGTATGTATATGAAGGAATTTATTTGGCCCTTCTTTTTGGCATTTCTGATTACATTTCTTTTAATGCCCATTACAATTAAACTGGCAAAAAAATTTGGCTTTATAGATATACCAAAGGACGCAAGGCGCGTTCACAAAAAGCCAATACCTTTAAGCGGTGGAATTGCCATGGTAATATCTGTAACAGTTCTAATGCTTAGATATTTGCCAATAGATAAAGAACTTGCTATGACAATAACGGCATCTCTATTAATAGCAGTTTCAGGTTTAATTGATGATAAAAAGGGACTTAGTCCAAAGTTAAAATTAGTTTTTCAAATACTTGCAGGAGTCTTACTTGTAATAGGAGGAGTGAGAATTGAATTTTTCACAAATCCATTTGACATCTCCGATGCTCTTGTAATCTTAAATGTGCTCTCAGTTCCAGTTACAATTTTTTGGGTGTGTGGAATTACAAACACAATCAACTTAATAGATGGACTTGACGGGCTTGCAGCTGGAGTTTCACTTATATGTGCAGTGTCCATGTTCTTTATCACATACCAAATGGGCAGAACTGAAGTGAGCCTTGTGTGTGCACTTGTTGCTGGAGCATGTCTTGGATTTTTGCCATTTAACTTTAATCCGGCGAAGATTTTTATGGGAGACACTGGAGCGCTCTACTTGGGATTTATGCTATCATATATAAGTATTACAGGATTTTTAAAACAAGCAGCACTCCTTATGATTTTTGTGCCCGTACTAATAATGGGCGTGCCAGTATTTGATACGGCTTTTGCAATGGTAAGAAGAAAATTATCAGGCAAGTCAATGGTTGAGGCAGACAAGGGACATCTCCACCACAGACTTTTGGCAAGGGGACTAAATCAGAGACAGACAGTTATAATTCTTTATGCAATATCTGCAATCTTTGGAATACTTGCAAATTTAATTTCAAGATTCCATTCAAGGGTAGGTCTATTTGTATCTTTAGCTGTCATGCTAATCATATTAATTGCCGGAATATCTAGCGGTATGCTGAAAAGCAAGGAGGATTAAATGAAAGTATTATTTGTTTTTGGGACTAGACCTGAGGGAATAAAAATGGCCCCAATAATAAAGGAAATAGAAAGAAGACACACTTTAGAGAGCTATGTCTGTGTAACAGGTCAGCACAGAGAGATGCTCGATCAAGTTTTGGAGATATTTGACATAGAGCCAGACTACGATTTAAATATTTTTAAAAAAGGCCAGTCACTTACAGAAGTTACGACAAAAACACTTATCGGACTAGAGAAAATATTGGACGAATTAAAGCCGGATATTTTACTAGTTCAAGGTGACACTACTACAGTTTTTGCTGCGGCACTTGCAGCGTTTTATAAAAAAATAAAAATCGGCCATGTTGAAGCAGGTCTAAGATCAGGAAATATTTACTCACCATATCCAGAAGAGGCAAACAGAATGCTTACAGGAGTAATTTCAAATTTTCACTTTGCGCCGACAAAAAACAACAAAAACAATTTATTAAAAGAAAATTATCCAGAAGAAAATATCTTTATAACAGGAAACACAGTAATCGATGCATTAAAGTATGCAGTAAGAGATGACTATGTCTTTGAAGATGAGGTTCTAAATAATATAGACTATAAAAAAGATGTTATCCTCTTAACTTCTCACAGAAGAGAAAACTGGGGTAAGCCAATGGAGAATATTTTTTCTGCAGTAAGAAAAGTTGTGGAAGAAAGAGAAAATGTCGAAGTAATCTTTCCCGTTCACATGAATCCACTTGTTAGAGAAATCGCCAAAAAATATTTTGAAGATTTAGACAGAGTTCATTTGATTGAGCCTCTATCTTATCTGCCATTCTCAAACTTAATGAGCAAGGTTAAATTTGTCGTAACAGACTCAGGCGGAGTTCAAGAAGAAGCACCTGCCCTTGGAAAGCCAGTCCTTGTAGTTAGAAACGAGACTGAGAGGATGGAGGGAGTTGAGGCAAAGACTGCAAAGCTAATTGGAACAGAATTTGATGCAGTTTATGAAAATATTAATTTGCTTCTTGATGACGAAAAAGCCTTCGAAGAGATGGCAAAAGCAATAAATCCTTATGGCGATGGAAATGCAGCAGTAAAAATCGTAGATATTTTGGAAAGTTTAAACAAATAGAGTAAAATAATATATATTTTTTCAAACAATGGGTAAAAATATGCATGTAGGACTCAGATCAATGCTTTTGTGCTTTTATATAGCACAATATTTGATATAATATTAAAGGGAAGTCCATTAACGATGGACCAAATGAAATGATTGAAGCACTTTATTTTAACGTGCAAATGTAGGAGGAAAAAATGGAAGAAAGAATAGTAATCGCGTCAGCAGCAAGAACACCAGTAGGATCATTTGGCGGAGCTTTTAAAACAGTTTCAGCAGTTGAACTTGGAGTAGTTGCAGCTAAAGAAGCAATGAAAAGAGCAAAAGTTACACCTGATATGATTGATGAAGCATATATCGGAAACGTACTTCAAGCAGCTCAAGGCCAAAACGTTGCAAGACAAATTACAATTAACGCTGGAATTCCTTATACAAAACCAGCAGTTACACTTAATATCGTATGTGGATCTGGACTTCGTGCAGTAAGTTTAGCAGCTCAAGTTATAAAATGTGGAGATGCTGAAGTTGTACTAGCAGGTGGTACTGAATCTATGTCTAATGCTCCATACGCTCTTATGAACGAAAGATGGGGAGCAAGAATGAATGACAAAACAGTTGTTGACACAATGATTAAAGACGGTCTTTGGGACGCATTCAACGACTACCACATGGGTATTACTGCAGAAAACGTAGCAGAAGAATTCGGAATTACAAGACAAATGCAAGACGAACTTGCAGCAACTTCTCAAAACAGAGCTGAAGAAGCTAGAAGAAGTGGAAGATTTAAAGACGAAATCGTTCCAGTAGAAGTAAAAGGACGTAAAGGAAAAGTTACTGTTGTTGAAGATGACGAACACATCAGAGAAGGCGTTACTGTAGAAGGTATTTCAAAATTAAAACCAGCTTTCAAAGAAGGCGGCACAGTAACAGCAGCAAACGCATCAGGAATTAACGACGGTGCAGCAATGCTTGTAGTTATGACTGAATCTAAAGCAAAAGAACTTGGCGTTGAACCTCTAGCATATATTATCTCTTACGCAACTGAAGGTGTAGACCCAAGAATCATGGGAACTGGTCCAATTCCATCTTCAAGAAAAGCTCTTGAAAGAGCAGGACTAGAAGTTAAAGACCTTGACCTTATCGAAGCAAACGAAGCTTTCGCAGCACAAGCTGGAGCAGTAGCAAAAGAACTTGGATTCGACATGGACAAAGTTAACGTAAACGGTGGAGCTATTGCACTTGGTCACCCAGTTGGAGCAAGTGGAGCAAGAATTCTTACAACTCTACTTTACGAAATGCAAAAAAGAGATTCTAAAAAAGGTCTAGCAACATTATGTATCGGCGGTGGAATGGGAACTGCTCTAGTTGTTGGAAGGGACTAATAGATAAATGAATTATAAATATTTAATAGTAGATAAAAAACCTAATGGAATTGTTCTACTGACACTATCAAGAGAAAAAAGCCTAAACGCTCTTAACTCAGAAATGTTAAAAGAGCTTCACAAATTTTTCTCTCACATAGAAGATGACATAAGATGTATCATCGTAACAGGTGCTGGCAAATCATTTGTAGCTGGTGCCGACATTGCAGAGATGGCAAACTTCACAGCAAGTGAAGCTTATGA
>NZ_JBMNPQ010000010.1:0-33485 GCF_050943655.1 Peptoniphilus sp.
ATATCTCTTCTATTTAAATTCCTATCTAAAATTTCTTTTTCTAATTTTTCAACAAGTCCACGTCTTAGAGCGTTTATAGAAGAAATTCTCATGAAGGATTTATCCTCTAAATCAATCTCTAAATTTCTAATTTTAAAAATTGTATCACCGAGCTTTGAAATATTTTCTTCTATCTTGTCAGTCGTAATTGGTGAATTTTTCGCCACATCAATTGTCTCATCTAATACAAAATTAGCTTCTAGATTTTCAGCTTCTCCAAATATTTCAGGTTTTTTTCCAATTTTTATTTTTACTTTTATATCTATTGGAACTTTGTACTCGTATTCATTTAGCTTTCTATCAACATCTTCTTTCCACTCAACTGAAAAAGTTCTATTAATTGTGCTCTCATTATCTGGTATTTTTGGAAGTTTTATAGAATGGTTTTTATTTTTCTCAAAGAATTTATCTGATCTTATCCCAAAAGTTCTGCCATCTCTTTTAAATTCAATTCCATCGCCGGGATATACATCTTCAAAAAATTTTACAGTTGTAAATCCTCCGCTATTAGAGATGACTCTTCCAATTTCAATTCCTCTATTGTCAGGTCTATCATAAGATATAAAATCTCTTCCAAAGTCTCCGTTAAAGAGTCCTTTAGTAAAACCTCTGTTAAAGGCCACCGTCACATCTTTTTTATCATCACCTGTAAGTCCACCTTCGATTGCCTTTTTGTATGCACTTACAACTGTATAGACATACTCTGGATTTTTCATCCTGCCCTCAATTTTTAACGAATAGGCTCCCGCATCAATCATGTCTTTAACTGAATCAAGAGTGTTTAAATCCTTTGGAGAAAGATAGTATTTTTTATCTGCCAAAAGATTCTTATCTAGGTCATAAATTTCATAAGCTTTTCTGCAGGCCTGTGCACATTCGCCACGGTTGCCGGACTTTGCCCCAATCATAGAGCTCATGAGACACTCTCCAGAATAACTTACACATAAAGCTCCATGAATAAATGTCTCTATCTCAATTCCAAGTTCTTTAATTTTTAGAACTTCAAAAATTGGAGTCTCTCTTGCAAGCACCACTCGAGAAAAACCAAACTCTTTTAAAAATAATGCACCGTAATAATTATTTACAGCCATTTGTGTGGAAGCGTGAATTTCAAAATCAGAAAAATTTTCTCTTATCTCTTTTGCAAGTCCAAAGTCCTGAACTATCAGTGCGTCCACTCCAATATCATAAAGCTTACCGACAAGCTTAAGAGCATCGTCCATCTCATCATCAGAAATTAAAATATTCATTGTAACGAAAATTTTTATATTTCTAAGATGTGCAAACTTTACAGCTCGCTTTAATTCTTCAATATTAAAGTTCTTTGCCTTGGCCCTTGCAGAAAATTCACTTGATCCCAAATAAACGGCATCAGCACCTGCTATAACTGCCGCCTCAAGTGCGGCCATATTACCTGCAGGTGCTAATATTTCATATCTATTTCTCATCATAAAGACTTTCTAACTCTCTAGACAAATCGATAATTCTTCTTTGTGCATTGTTGTGCTTTTCGTCTAATTCTTTTATTTGTTCTCTGTATTTATTTATATCTTCTTTTAATGTAGCTATTTCTTTTGTCTTATCTACATTTGATTGATTAGCTTTTTTAAGCTTTTCATCAATTTCTTTTTCTTTTAATTTTAAATCTGAATACTTTGAAAAAGAATTTTTGTTGTCCTTTTCAAGCTCTTCAATTCTTTTGTTTAACTTTTGAATTTCTTCAATTTTTTCAACCATAGATTTTTCATCTACTTCCATGGAATCAATATCTATTTTGTCAGCCTTTAATTTTTCAAAGTCATCTAAAATGTTTAAAGCACAAAGTATTATGGATTGTACCTGATTTAATCTATAGTTGCTATTGTAAGTGCTTTTGATTTTCTCATCCAAGTTTTGTGCCAGATTTTTTACATAGTCTTCGTTATCATTGCCACGCACATAAAATTTCATGCCATCTATGGTTACTTCAATTCTTTTATCTGACATTTTATTCCTCCATTTATGATCTTAGTTTTGCATCAAGATCCTTTTCAATATCTGCCACAATTTTATCAGAAATTTCTGTAACTTCTGCATCTTCAAGAGTTCTATCAGGTGCTCTAAAAATTAGTGAGAAAGCAACAGACTTCTTGCCTTCTTCTATATTTTCTCCCTCGTAGATGTCGAATACTTTAAATGATTCAAGTAGATCTTTTCCATGCTTTCTTGAAATATTTTCAAGTTCAACAGAGTCTATATCTCTATCCATTACAAAGGCAAAGTCACGCTTCATTGTTGGGAATTTTGGCATTTCTTTATATAAATAATTATCGATTGTGCTATCTACAATTTTTTCGAAATCAAGCTCTGCAATATAAGCTCTCTTCTTTAGTCCGTAATTTTTAAGAACTTCTGGGTGAACTTCTCCCATTACACCAAGAGATGTTCCATCTAAAAATATTTCAGCTGATCTACCTGGATGTAGGAAAGATTTTTTAACTCTTAAAGTTTCAAGCTTTTCGATTCCCAAATACCAAAGTGACTTTTCAATTGATTCTTTTAAATAATAGAAATCTCCAATGTCATAAAATCCCATGCAAAGTTTTAAATTTTCAGTAGGAAGTTCTCCATCAGTTGGAACAAAAGTGTTTCCAATTTCAAATCCACCAACATTTTCATTGCCACGGGCATAGTTTTTAGCTAAAGACTCAATCATTGATGGCACAAGAGTTGTCCTCATTACAGAATAATCTTCACCTAGTGGGTTTAAAATTTTAATTATTTTATCTTCGTCTTCTTCGTAATTTGATTTTTTATAAGCATCAGGACTTATAAATGAATAAGTCATAAATTCAGAAAATCCTAGTCCAAATAAAATATTTTTTAATTTGCTCTCAACATTTCTAAATTTAGGCTTGTCTCCAACCGTTAAAGTTCCTGCAAGTTTTTGAGGCTTTATATTTTGGTAACCATAAATCCTTGCTACTTCTTCGATTAAATCTTCTTCGATATTTAGATCAAGTCTAGCTGAAGGAATCTTTGCAATTAAATAGTCGCCTTTAATTTCAGTTTCTATCTCTAGTCTATTTAAAATTGCAGCAATTTCTTCAATAGAAAGCTCAATTCCAATTAGCTTGTTGCATTTTTCTTTTCTAAGTTTTACAGATTTATCTTCTATGACAGAGTTTTGTGCATCGAAGTTTCCGCCAACTACTTCTGCAATTTTAAGTTCTTCTACTAATTCACAAACTCTATCAACTGCTTCTTTTGCAAGAGTTTCTGAAATTCCCTTTTCAAATCTTGCTGAAGATTCACTTCTTAGTCCTAGTCTTCTAGAAGTTTTTCTGATATTTTCTTTGTTAAAGTTTGCCCCTTCTAATAGCACTGTTGTTGTTTTAGAAGTAATTTCAGAATCAAGTCCTCCCATTACTCCAGCTACTGCTAAAATTTCTTCGCTATCAGTTATGACAATATCTCCGCTTGTCAATTTTCTCTCTTCATCGTCAAGAGTTTTTGTAACTTCTCCATCTCGGGCTTGTCTAACTAATATTTTTTTATTTTTAAGTTCATCTAAGTCAAAGGCGTGAAGTGGTTGACCTAGTTCTAACATTACGAAATTTGTAAGGTCAACGATATTTGAAATTGGTCTTATGCCTGCCTGCATTAAGTAAGTTTGTAGCCAAAGTGGAGATGGTTTAATTTCTAAATTTTTTAAAACGCGTCCATAATATCTCTTGCAGTTATCAGTTTCTATTTCTATGCCTTCGAGATAATTTTTAATATCATCAGATTCATTGTTAACTTTTATTTCATGTGCTTTTCTTTTTAAATCAAAAGTTGCAGCAGTTTCAACTGCCATTCCAACAATGCTTAAGCAGTCTGGTCTATTTGGTGTGATTTCAAGTTCCAAAACTTCACTGTCCATATTTAGTAACTTGACAACATCTTCGCCAAGTTTTACTTCTTCTGGGAAAATATAAATTCCATCTTTTGATTCTTTTGGCACAACTGAAGAAGAAAAACCAAGTTCTTCTAATGAACAAAGCATCCCATTAGATTCTACTCCGCGAAGCTCTCCTTTTTTTATCTCAGTTCCATTTGCTATAACTGCACCGTCTACTGCAACAGGAACTATTGCCCCTTCGAAAACATTTGGAGCACCTGTTACAATTTGTAAATTTTTATCTCCAACATTTACATCGCATATCACAAGCTTATCTGCTTGTGGATGTTTTTCTATTTTTTCAATTTTTCCTGTAATTATATTCTTAACGCCATTTTCGTTTTCTATAATTGATTCAACATGAGATCCAGAGTTAGATAATCCATCGGCTAAGTGTTTAACATCTATGTCAAAATCAATGTAATCTTTTAACCACTTGATAGGTAATAACATTTGGTCCTCCTTAAAATTGTTCTAAAAATTTCTTGTTATTGTCAAACATCATTCTAATATCATTTATTTGATATCTGACCATTGCAATCCTGTCAATTCCCATTCCAAATGCGAATCCAGAATATTTTTCAGGATCAATTCCGCAATTTCTAAGAACATTAGGGTGAACCATTCCTCCACCTAAAAGTTCCATGCTCCAACCAGTTCCAGCACAGCTTGGACAGCCCTTGCCACCACAGTTAAAACAAGTTGTATCTACTTCAAGACTTGGTTCTGTGAATGGGAAATAATGTGGTCTAAATCTTGTCTTCATGTCTTCACCAAAGAATGTCTTTACGAAATAATTTAGTGTCTCGATTAAGTTTGCAAGAGATATATTCTCATCTACAACAAGACCTTCTAATTGGTGAAACATTGGAGAGTGAGTCGCATCAACTTCATCTGATCTAAATACTCTACCTGAACAAACCATTCTAATAGGAGCTCCGTGTTCTTTCATCGCTCTAATTTGTACAGGTGATGTTTGTGATCTAAGTATTGTATTTTTGTCAAAATAAAAAGTGTCTGACATATCACGAGATGGGTGATCTTTTGGTGCATTTAGAAGATCGAAGTTATTTTCTACAGTTTCTATTTCCGGTCCATCATAAACTGTAAATCCCATGTGAAAGAATAAATCTTCCAAGTCCTCTAGTGTCTTTTTAAGCGGATGTCTGTGACCCAAAATAATGTTGTCTGTCTTTAAAGTGACGTCGATTCTTTCGTCGTGTAGTTTTTTGTCTAGAAGAATTTTGTTTACTTCTTCTTTTTTGTCTTCAATTAATTTTTCGATTTCTTCACGTACTTCGTTAGCTAAAGCACCCATAACAGGTCTTTCTTCTTTGGAAAGATCCTTCATTCCCTTTAAGATAGAAGTTATCTCTCCCTTTTTGCCTAGGTACTTTACTCTCAAATCATCTATTTCTTTAATTGTGTTAGCACTTTCTATTAGAGTTTTTGACTCTTCTTTTATGCTAAGTAACTTTTCCTTCATGGTAACCTCCAATTCGTAGTATAACAATTATAACATAACTTAAACCATTGTGTTCTTCTAAAATCTCATTTTTTAAACGTTTGCTAATGTTTTTATCTTAAATAAAAAGGAGGGTCGCCCCTCCAATTATTTTTTAATCAAATACAAGTGAATCATTTGAAACTTCATTTGTGTTTGAAGCTTCATTTTGAATTTGTTCCTTTGAGTTGTTGTTTTCAACTGCTTTTTTTTCATTTGCATTTGTATTTTGATTATTTTTTATCTCTTCACTGTTTTTAACATTTTCGCCTGCGTTATTTAAATTATTTTTAGCTGCATCGTCTAAGTTTTCAGTTTTATTTTCTATAGCTTGAGCAGCCTTTTGTTTTTTAGAGATAATTAAAATTTCACGAGTCTTGTCATTGTAGCTTACATTCATGTTAAGAGACTCTGCAACAAATCTAACTGGCACAAATGTCCTGTCTCCAGAAATAATAGCTGCTTGGTCGATGGATTTTTCCTCTCCATTAACTGTAATAGTTTTTGAATTTATTGGGAGTTTAATTGTATTTCCATTGCTATTTATATTTACAATTCTATTTGCATTATCCCATTCTACCTCTCCACCAATTGCCTCAACAATAAATCTAACTGGCACAAGAGTTCTTGAATTTTTGATAAATGGTTTTGAATCAAGCTTAAGCGCTTTGCCATCTACGCTGTAGTTTAAACTTCCAACCTGCATCTTTATAACCTTAGAATCTTTGTCAAAAAGAGCTACCTCAGAAGATTTATCTCCAACAATTACTTTAATTTTTGGATTGTCATAAATTTTATTTACTTTTATCTTAAAGTTATTTGGATCAACTGACGCGTCAAGATCTTGGAATTCAAATTTTGCAACTCTTGGTGAGATTTTAATATTTTTGTTGTTATACTTTCCTTCTATTGTTAGAGTTAAAAGATCTCCTTCTTTTATCTGCATCTTGTCAGATTTTGCACTTATACTTTTATAAGAATTTATATCAGAAATATTAATGTCTTTAGAAAAACTTTCTCCCTTATCAGTTGTTAGATTAAGTTTAAAACTTCCTGGTGTCAACGCAAGATAAGTTCTTCCATTTAAAATGTTTTGTCCGTTTGAATTTTCTTTAAGTGTGTAATTTCTATTTTTTATGTCGATTGGATTTAGATAAGCATCCCAAGCAGATTTAAATGTAAAATCAGTTTGCTCACCAACAATTAAATTAGTTTCTCCATCTAATTTTCCATTAACAATTACACCAGTGTTTTTAGTAGTGTTAAAGACTCCAAGTCCATTTACTACGGCTCTTTCTCCTGCATTTCTTTCAGGATTTGTAACGCGAGTTCTGTTTATATTTCCAAGTTCTCTTACGACCATGGCACTTGATCCGCCACCGTCTAAGTTCATGGCTTTGTATGAACCAAGGTCAAGCATAAATCTTGATAATTCTGGAAGGCTTGCGCCGCTTGATCTTTTTGTCCTTCCTTCCACTGATGCAATGTAGACAGTCTTGCCGTCTTGAGAAATTCCTACAGCAGTTCTTGCACGAGTGCCTCCTATGGAGTTAATGTCCTTTGTATAATTTTTAACTGCTCCATTTTCCACAAGTAGAGCGTGTCCACCGATCATCATCTTCCAACTTCTATTTGGTTCAACGCTTGTTGTGATATTTAATTTATCTCCAACTTTTACATTGTCTCTTATAAATCTTTCAGATCCGCCACTTACTTGAAGAACTTTTTTGCCCTGTGGGATTGCCATATCGATATTTTTTCTAAATACGATTTGTTCAACTACATTGTCCTTTGAAAGTAAAACTTCTCCTGCAGTCTTGTCGCCTCTTGATTTAGATGACCAAAAAGAATCATACATTTGAATTTTTGATTCGTGAGAATATTCTTTTGATGGTTGATACCAATAAGACGCCTTATTAAGTCCAGCTATTGGATAAGAATTTCCATTTGGAGCTGTTACCTTTCCATTGAACTTTGTAAGATCAATGAAAGCTTTGTTATTTGTATCAATTCCAAAGGTCCAAATATCTGTAAGTACAGCTGGAGATGATTTTAAATCTCCATCAATCATTGATGCACCAAGTGGCACACCTTGAAGCTGCATAGAGAAAAAGTCTCCGTTTACAAGTGCCACTGCATTAGTTCTATTTCCCATTTGAGAAACTGTGGCCTTATTTGTGTAAGTTCCCTTTCCCGCAACAGTATTTATTTTTATATAAGGATTATTTAAATCGACCTTTACTACATTTGCCCTTGCTTTCTTCGATCCATTATTAATTTGATACTGGTATCTTATAACGCCTGGAGCTATCTCCTCTTGAAATAATAATTTGTTTTCAGCAAAAACATTTATCGTCACTGTCGTTATAAGTACGAGTAAAATTAAAAATGATTTTTTAATTTTATCAAACATTTAATCACCCTTTAGTTTTTATTTCAACATCAAGTATAAAACAATTTTGCCTTAATTTTAAAACTTTCGCCAACTTGTAATAAAATCTTAATCAAAAAAAGAAATGCACTAATGCATTTCTCTTTAATCCTATTCAATTGGTTTTGCAAAAATCATCTTACCTGCAGAAGTTTGAAGTGCGCTGGTAACAACAACATCTACAGTATCTCCAATTAAGTCCTTTCCATTTTCAACAACAATCATTGTTCCGTCGTCTAAGTATGCAAGTCCTTGATTAAGCTCCTTGCCCTCTTTTACAACTTGGATTCGCATCTCTTCTCCTGGAAGATAAGCAGGCTTAACTGCATTTGCCAGTGCATTTATGTTTAAAACTTCTAAATTTTGCACTCTGGCAACTTTGTTTAAATTAAAATCATTAGTGACAATTTTTCCACCTAAATCACTAGTAAGTTTAAGTAATTTCGAATCAACTTCTGGGATGTTTTCGTACTTGCCTTCAAAAATTATAACTGAGATGTTTTTTAGTTCTTTAATTGCTGCAACTGTATCAAGTCCCCTCCTACCTCTATTTCTCTTTAAAGAATCTGAGGAGTCGGCAATATGTTGCAACTCTTCTAATACGAATACTGGCACGACAAGTGGTCCTTCTAAAAATCCACTCTTCGCAATGTCCAAAACTCTTCCGTCAATAATTACAGATGTGTCTAAAATTTTTGGCACACCATCGTACTCCTTCGCCTTATCTTTCGACTTAACTGTCTTTTTATTATTCGATAAAGCTACTCTAAATTTTTCAGAAATTGCATCCTTGTTGGACATCCCAATTCTTGTCCCCAAAAATCCAAACATCCCATACAGGACTATAGAAATGACAGCCCCCACATATGGTATTGGTATTTTGTAAATAGGTTGAGATATCAAAAAAGCAATTATAAACCCGATTATAAGACCAACAGCTCCCATAAGAACTTCTGAAAATGGTCTTGTTTGGATTTCAGTTTCCCATACATTTAAAAGGTCTTCCAAAGCTTTTAACACCTTTGGCGATAATAAATAAAATATAAGTGCACATAACAAAATGACAGCTATATATATAGCTACTACGACCTTTGAATTAGTAATTGTTGTTAAGGGCTCAAAGTCTTTAACTAAATTAAGTACTAATGTACCGACGACTGCTCCAATCAAAGTAAATAATACTTTAAAAATAGCGGATACAACCTTTCGGTTATTGCTAATAAAAATCCCTCCTAACTCAAGGCTTTATTAATAATCATTGTGACCTCTGAAATATCTTTATCGTAAACTAAAGCCATTTCCGAAGCTATGATCTGCCTTGCTTCTGTTAAAATTTTTCTCTCGCCTGTGGACAATGATTTCTTTTGATCAAGACTTTCCAAACATTTAACCACTTCGGCGATTTCAATTAAATTTCCAGACTTAATCTTTTCAAAATTATGTCTATACCTTCTGTTCCAATTTTTAGGAACTTCAATTTTTTCATCGGAAGAGAGTTCATCAAGAACTTTGTCCATCTCATCAACTGTTGTAATTTCTCTAACACCCAGTTTGTCGGCAGTTTTTACAGGGACCATAACTTTTAACTGATTAATGGGCAGTTTCAAAATGTAGTATTTATGGATATCTCCTAAGATTTCTCTTTCCTCTATTGCTACGATTATACCAGCGCCATGCATAGGGTAAACGACCTTATCACCAATCTCAAACATATAATACCTCCTAGTGTCCCATTACTAGTATATCAAATATGCATGATAAAGTAAACTTAATAATATACCACAGAAACTAAAGTTTTGCAAAGGTTATTTGAAGTATTTTTAATTTTATTTTTAAAATGTAATTTAATTAAAAACCAAGTCGATGAGTTCTGAAATATGAGAGACTTTTATAATCTTTAATTTATCAAAATTATCTTCTTTTATATTAGAATACTTTGAAATAAATGCCTTGGTATAGCCCATTCTTTCGGCTTCTTTAAGTCGCATCTCGAGACTTGGCACATTTTTAAGTTCTCCTGTAAGTCCAACATCTGAAATAAAGACTGAATTATATGGCACAGGTTTATTTAAAACTGAAGACACAATAGACACCATAACTGATAAGTTTGAAGCCTGCTCTTTTAATTTAATTCCGCCCGTCGTCTTTACGACAATATTTTTGTCCATGAATTTAACCCCAGCTCTCTCCTCTAAAATGGAAACTAGTGTGTTTAAATGCTCTCGCCTTATGCACTCTGAAATTCTCGATGGATAGGGCAAAAATGATTTTGATGTAAGAGCCTCAGTTTCTAAAATTATTGGCCTTGTGCCTTCTCTAATTACAGAAAGCGACGAACCAGCAACAGAGCTATCCCTTTCTCTTTTTGTCATAAAATATTCTGACGGATTATCTATGGAGACCATCCCCTCTTCAGTCATACTGAAAAATCCAATCTCTCCCGTTGAGCCGTATCTATTTTTAGTTGTCAAAAGAGAACGCAAGTCTTCTGATGAGTCGCCATCTATTAGTACTACTGTATCTACTAAGTGTTCAAGACTTCTAACTCCTGCAAGCTGATCCTCTTTAGTCATCTGGCCAATCATAAATACCATTCGCGGTCTATTGATATTTTTTGCAACTTCTGTCATCTTATAGGCACATTCCATGGTCTGAGTTGGAGTTCCTGGTCTTTGTGGAAATTCGTCGAGAGTAAATGTCTGAATAGAGTCAATTATTATAAAATCTGGATCAATCTTTTCAACCTGATCCAAAACAGAATTTAAAGATGTAGTGGAATAGACCCAAATATTTTCAGAGAGCTCCTTTAAAATTCTCTTTGCCCTCATTTTTATTTGTGTCTCAGATTCTTCTCCTGATGAATACAAAACTTTAAATCCCTTTTCTGCAAGGCTCTGAGATACTTGCATGAGAAGTGTGGACTTCCCGGCGCCTGGCTTTGCAGTAAGTATGCTGACAGAGTCACGGACGATTCCGCCGCCCATGACTCTGTCAAATTCTTCTATTCCAGTTAAAACTCTATCATCTCTTGAGATTTCAACTTCTTTAAGACGCAGTGCTTCTTTATTAGATTTTTTTCTATTTTTACTTGTGCTGCCACTTTCTTCTACTTCTTCAAGTGTGTTCCAAGAGTTGCAGTTTGGGCATTTCCCCAAAAATCCATGTGAAATATATCCACATTCTTTACACTGATATACTGTCTTTTTCTTCATTTTTCTTATTATTATCCTTGTTAGATTTTTTTATTACAACTTTGTTATATTTAACATCAATTGAGACCTTATCTCCTGATTTGATGTTCCCTTCTAGATATTCGTCTGCAATGTCATCTTCTACTAATTTTCTAATAGTTCTTGCAAGAGGTCTTGCTCCGTAAACTTTGTCATATCCTTTTTCAATTATATAATTTTTAAGTTTATTTGAATACTCAGCTGTTATATTCATCTCTCTAAGTCTTTCGTCTACATCAGATAGTAGATTATCGACGATATCTTTAACTCCATCTTTTTCTAGAGGTTTAAATACAACTATTTCATCGACTCTGTTTAAAAATTCTGGTCTAAATCTATCTTTAAGGGCTTCGTTAATGATGTCTTTCATGTTTTCATATTCGCTTTTCTTTTCTTCTTCAGGTGAAGTTGAAAATCCTAAAACTGAATTTTTAGCAAGCATATTAGCTCCAACATTAGATGTCATTATAATAACTGTGTCCTTAAAGTTTACAGTTCTTCCTTGAGAGTCTGTAAGTCTTCCCTCATCAAGGATTTGAAGCAAAATATTAAATACGTCAGGGTGTCCTTTTTCAATCTCATCAAATAATATTACTGAATAAGGATTGCTTCTCACAAGCTCAGTAAGTTGTCCACCTTCGTCAAATCCTACATATCCTGGAGGAGAACCAATAAGTTTAGAGACAGAGTGCTTTTCCATATATTCTGACATGTCAAGTCTTATTAAATTGTCCTCACGTCCAAATAAGTTTTTGGCAAGATTTTTTGCAAGGAATGTTTTACCTACACCAGTTGGACCAACGAATATAAATGAACCAATTGGTTTATTTGGGTCTTTAAGTCCAATTCTTGCTCTTTTTACAGCTTTAGAAAGTGTAATTACTGCATCGTCTTGTCCCTTTACACTTTTCATTAGATTTGTGTCAAGATTTTTAAGTTTTACAGTTTCTTCTTCAGTCATTTCTGTAACTGGAATTTTTGCCCAATCAGAAACTATTTTTGCAATATGCTCAGGTGTAACTTCTTTTTTAGACTCTTCTTCATTAAACTTATCTAGTGCCAATTTATATTCTTCTTCAAGTTTCTTTTGTTCATCTCTTAAGTTGGCCGCAAGTTCATAATCTTGATCTTTTACTGCATTGTTCTTTTTGTCTTCAACACTTTCAAGTTTTTCTTTATACTCATCTTCAAACTCAGGTGCCTTGTAAGATTCAATCTTTAATTTTGAACTTGCTTCATCTATTAAGTCAATGGCTTTATCTGGCAAGTATCTGTCGTTTAAATATCTGTCAGAATACTTGACAGCAGCTTCTAGTGTTTCGTCACTTATCACAACTTTGTGATGTTCTTCGTATTTTTTTCTAAGACCTTTTAATATTTCTATAGAATCTTCAATTGATGGTTCATTTACCATAATTGGCATTAGTCTTCTTTCAAAAGCTGGGTCTTTTTCAATGTGTTTTCTATATTCTTCAGTTGTTGTTGCACCAATTATTTGAATTGTCTTTCTTGTCAACATTGGTTTTAAAATATTTGAAGCATCAAGTGAACCTTCTGCGGCTCCAGCTCCCATTAGCACATGCATTTCATCTATAAATAAAATGATGTTTTTGTTTTGTGAAGCTTCTGTTGTGACATTTTTTAGTCTTTCTTCAAAGTCACCTCTGTACTTTGAACCTGCAACTATTGCTGAAACATCTAGGTTTAAAATTATTTTATCCTTCATTATTTGTGGAACATTGCCACTTACTATTTGTAGTGCAAGTCCTTCTGCTATAGCAGTTTTACCAACTCCAGGTTCACCTATTAGAACTGGGTTATTTTTAGTTCTACGTGATAGAACTTGGATAATTCTTTTTATCTCTTCTTCTCTACCAATTACTGGATCAATCTTTCCAGCTTTGGCTTCTTCGTTTAAATTAACTGTATATTTTTCAAGAGCCTCAGTAGACGCATTTCCACTTTCCGCCTCTTCAGCATAATCTTCAAAATTATTTAAAATTTCATTTTCCAAGTTTTCTACATCAATTCCAAGTCTTTTTAGAACTAGAATTGCAACTCCTTGTCCTTCTCTTAAGATTGCAAGAAGTAGGTGTTGTGTAGAGACTGTATTTTCGCCCATCTCTCTTGAAAGTTCAAAGGCAATTTCAAAAATTCTCTTTGTCCTTGGAGTGTAGGCAATTGAATTCATAACAGGTCCTTGACCTTGTGCTACAATATCTACTACTGCTTCTTTTGCCCTATTATAATCTATTCCAAGTTTAGATAAAATGTGGGCTCCAGTGTCAGTTCCTTCTCTAATTATCCCTAAAAGTAAATGCTCAGATCCAATATATGAATGTCTTTGCTCTCTAGCTTCTTGTTGAGCAAAAAGTATTGCTTTCTGAGACTTTTCACTAAATCTTCCAAACATACTCATTTGAAAACCTCCTTCATGAGAGCTCTAGATTTATTTGCTCGCAATATATCTCGCGACTTAATATCTAGAATTGCACCCCTCTCAATTTGTAGATGTCCATTTTTAAGCTTCATTACCTCATCGTAAAAATCAATTTTGCGATTAGGCTTTAAAATAGATAGCTCTGTACCTAATTTAATGTTGCTCATGGCATCTTTCATCTCTTCTTCCGATAATATTCTTGCACTTGATAACATTCCAAAACTTCTATTTACCAAGTCTTCCAATTGAATTATATTGTCTAAATAAAATCTCTTCCTATTCTCTAATTCTATATCTGTAATTTCTTTTGTAATCATATTTAGCTTATTTATATAAAAGTCTTCTTCATCACCAAAAGTTGACTCAAAAGTTAAAGTATAGACAGATCCAGCATTTCTGCCTGCGCCACTTCTATATGGCATCAAGACATACCCAAGTCTCATAAGACCTTTAGAAATTTCTTCCATACCAAAATAATTAAGTGCTGGCAAGTGTAGTATCACCTGTGGTCTAAGGCCAGTTCCTGTATTTAAAACTCTTGAAGTTAAATATCCAAACTTTGGATCAAAAGAAAAGCTAACTTTATCTTCTAGCTTATCTTCAACTTCATAAACATTTTTAAATATTTCATCTAAAGACTTGTCTCTTGAAAACTCTCTAATCTCCAAATGTTCCAAGCCATTTATCACAATATCTGGCATATTCTCCTTTTGGAAAAATCCTTTGTGTTTTCTGTCTAAAAAATTGCTGCTAAACTTGCCCTCTTCAACAAGCTTAAGTCTTTGTAGAGAAGAAAGTTCATTTAAAGATACTTCTTCATAGCCTATAGAAGCTGCCGCATCAGAAAGAGTTTCATAAATTTCTTTTAACTCTTCATCATCTGCTTTAATATTAAAGTTGTGGGAATCCAAGTTTCTGTATAACTTTATTTGATTTCCAATTATAACTTCAGACATTTTTCTCTTCCTTTAATTCTTTTATTTCATCTCTAAGCTCAGCTGCCTTTTCATATTCTTCCATACTTACGGCAATATCTAGCTTAGATTTTAATTCATTTAATTTCCTATTAAACGATAAATGTTCATCTGCATTCTTAGGTATCTTACCCTTATATCCATCTTTTAAATTTAATGCGTTAAGATATTTGTCAAATTCTTTTTCAAAAGCTTTATAACAACGAGGACATCCCAAGACGCCAGTGTTTTTAAATTCTGTAAAAGTTCTATTGCAATACTCACAGGCAATTTCTTCATCTTCGTGGTATTGTGGGCCAAGTCTTAGAATTCCTCTTAACACATCTTCAATCTTTGGCATTATATCTTGATAAGTTGCGAAGTCCATCTTAAATTTCTTTTCAGCGCATACTTCGCATAGATGAACCTCTTCAACTTTATTTTCATTTATTTTAGTGTAGGAAATTACTGATTCTCTTTCTTTACATACATCACATAGCATATTATTTCCTCCTCAACTAAAAACTACTAATAGCATATTCTTTAGCAAATTTGCCCTTAGTGTATTTTTATTTTCACTTTCGTAAAGTGCCCTGTCAGACAATGCAACTCTCATGAGTTCCATCTCTTTTTTTGTGACCTTGTCTATTCGATAAAGCTCAAGTAGCAAGTCATCTGCCTTGTCTTTTGTTATTGAATCTCCAATATATTCATAAAATAATTCTAATGTATCTGTTTCATCTTCAAGATTTACTTTGACGATTCTTATAAATCCTCCGCCGCCCCGCCTGGACTCAACATAATATCCTTTTATGGGTGTAAATCTTGTAGTTAAAACGTAATTTATTTGCGACGGTGCGCAGTTAAAATGATCAGATATTTGAGATCTTTGGATTTCAAGAGATCCACCTGCATCAAATAATAATTCATTTATAAACTCTTCTATTGAGTTAGAAAGTTTTGCCATAAAAATCAATCCTTTGACCATCTTTGTCTTTAATGTTACAATAGTTTGACTATCTTTAACCATTGTAATACATAATATAAAAATTGTAAAGACTAATAGATAACTTTTATCAAAAATAATTATTTATTATACTTTTATAGCTAATCTTTATGCTTTTTATTTTAAAAATATTAATGGCTAATCTATAAATATAATTTTAAAATATTATTTTTATTTCTTTCATTAGTATTTATATCCAATTAATACAAATTAAAGCATTGTATACAAAAGAAGCTAGACTAAGTCTAACTTCTTTTAATGATGACAAAGAAACAAAGCTCTACAAAAATCTTATCCTATGGAAGAAATTGTAGAAAGTTCAACTTGAAGCAAATTGCCCGAAAATCACACTGTTTGAGCGTACGCGAGTTTGTGATTTTCAGATTTGCAAAAGTATGAACTTTCCAATTTCTGTAATGAGATAAGATTTTTTGAGCTTTGTCTAAAATCTCAGTCTAACTTCTTTTAAAAAATTATTATTATTTTTCTTCTTCTTTTCTCTTGTTAATTATTTCTTGAGCAATATTTGATGGAACTTCTTCATATCTTACAAATTCCATAGTAAATGTTCCTCTACCTTGAGTCATTGATCTAAGATCAATTGAATAGCTAAATAATTCTGCTTGTGGTGCTTCAGCAATTAGAACTTGAGATCCGTCGCCCTTTTGGTCCATACCAAGAATTCTTCCACGTCTCTTGTTCATATCGCCCATTACATCTCCAAGGTATGATTCAGGAATTTGTACTTCAATCTTCATGATTGGTTCAAGTAGAACAGGGTCTGCCTCTTCCATACCTTTTTTAAATGCAAGTGATGCGGCAATCTTAAAACTCATTTCGTTAGAGTCAACATCGTGATAACTTCCATCGTAAAGAGTTGCTTTAAAGTTTGTTACAGGGTAACCTGCAAGAACACCTTTTTCTTTTGACTCTACAATTCCCTTTTCAACTGCTGGGAAGTAGTTCTTTGGTACAGAACCTCCAAATACTTCTTCATCAAATTCAAAATCCTTATCAGATGGTTCAAATCTAATCCAAACATCTCCGTATTGACCAGCTCCACCTGATTGTTTCTTGTGTTTACCTTGAACTTCAGATTTCTTTCTAATTGTTTCTCTATAAGGAATTATAAATGGAACAGTTACTACTTCTACTCCATACATATTCTTTAATTTTTCAAGAATTACGTCTAATTGAACACTACCTTGTCCACCAATAGTAAGTTGTTTTGTCTCTGCATTTCTTTCTATTACAAATGAAGGATCCTCATCTTTAATTTTCTTTAAAGATATAGATAATTTTTCTTCATCGCCCTTAGTCTTAGGTTCAATTGCATAGAATAAAACTGGTGAAGGTTGTTTTAATTTTTTATACAATACTACATGATCTTTGTCGCATAGAGTATCTCCAGTTGAAGTATGTGCAAGTTTTGCTGTTGCTCCAATGTCTCCTGCATAAATTTCATCTATTTCAATTTGTTCTTTACCGCGCATTACATAAAGTCCGCTTAGCTTTTCTGTTGCATCTGCGTTGACATTATATATAGGTGTATCTTTTGTTAAAATTCCTGATAAAACTTTAAATATAGAAATTTTTCCCAAGAATGGGTCAGATATTGTTTTGAATACTACTGCTGCAAAGTTGTCATCTTCAGAAACTCTTCTTTCTTCTCCACTCTTATATCTAAATCCTTGGTGAGATCTTTCATCGTCTGGGGATGGCATATAGTTTATGATAGTATTTAATAAAATGTCAATACCAATTCCCTTTTCACCACTTCCTACAAGTAGTGGAACAGCGTCACCTTCAAGTAAAGCTGTAGTAACTCCTCTTAAAAGATCTTCTCTTGTGAATTTTTCTCCTGAAAAATATTTTTCCATTAAAACTTCGTCAGAACCAGCAACAACTTCTGCAATTTCTTCATACATTCTTTCAGTTGCTTTGATTTGGTCGTGATTAAGTTCAGTTTCTTCTGGAGCAGAGTTTACATATTTGTATCCTTTTTGGAAAATTACATCAGTAACTCCAATGAAGTCTTCTCCTTCTCCAATCGGAACTGAAAATGGAATGATTTTTTTACCAAAAGATGCTTCAAGATCGTCCATTAGTTTTCTAAAGTTAACATTCTCTCCATCTATTTTATTTATAAAAATAATTCTAGGAAGACCAATCTCTTCTGTATATTTCCAAATTCTTTCTGTTCCAACTTCTATTCCCTTAGTTGCATCAATTACAAGAAGAGCAGCTTCACTTGCTCTAAGTGCGCCGTGAGCTTCACCAATAAAGTCCATAAATCCTGGAGTGTCAATTATATTTACTTTATAATTTCTCCATTCAACAGGAACGATAGATGTACCAATTGAAGTTCCTCTTTCCTTTTCTTCTTTGCTAAAGTCTGAAATAGTGTTTTTATCTGAAACATTTCCTAACCTTTTAGTAGCGCCGCTTTGGAAAAGCATTGCTTCAGTTAGATTTGTCTTACCTGATCCAGAGTGGCCAACGAGGGCTAGATTTCTAACTTGTGCTGTCTTATAAACTTTCATATAGTTTTTCCTCCTAGTATATGTATTTTTGGAATCGTTTGTATCAATTATAACATAAATTATTTTGTTTGAAAACTAAATAAACATCAATTTAATGTGATAAATATATAATGGAATTATGTCATTTATTAATTTAGGAATTTAGAGTATAATTAAAATAAGATAATTAGGAGGTTTTCAATGAATTTTGATTTCTTTAAGAAAAATCTTGTATATATTCTCGCACTAATTTTAGTCGTAATTATTGGATACCAATATTATAATTCACACGATCAATACGAAAATGAGCTACTCGCCTACGATACATCAGATGATAAATCCTTTTCACAGAGTGAAAATAAGTCTGATATACAGATTGAAACAAAAGAAGATGAAATAGAAGAACTTTATGTACATATATCAGGAGCTGTAAAAAATCCTGGACTCTATAAGATGAAACCAAACTCTAGAATTGCAGATGCAATCGAAGAAGCTGGTGGGAGCTTAGATGACGCAAACTTAGATGCCATTAATCTTGCGGCAAAATTAAGCGATGAGGATAAAATTTATCTTCCAAAAATTGGCGAAGAAGTTCCAAGTATTGCGACTTCAACTAGCACTTCTTCAACGAATGCAGAAAAAATTAATTTAAACACAGCTGATCTTAATTCGCTTACAAATATCCCAGGTGTTGGTGAAAAAACTGCACAAAAAATACTTGAATACAGAGAAAAGAATAGATTTAAAAATATTGAAGATATAAAAAATGTAGATGGCATCGGCGACAAAAAATTTGAAAGCATGAAAGACTTTATCACAACTTAAATTTTATTTTTATTTATTAACTACTCCTTACAAAAATACCCTCCTTACTGAAATCAGTAAAGAGGGTGCTTTTTTATAAATTTATTTTATTTAAGATTAAATTACAAAATTTCCATCTTTAAATATTTGCATCTCTTGTCCGTCTTCTTTTATTCCCACAATATTTGTTGTTTCGTCGCCAACCATAAAGTCAACGTGACTTAGTGAATAGTTTAGTCCTCTTTCTTTTAATTCTTCGATACTCATTTTTTCTCCACCTTCGATACAACTTGGATATGCCATTCCAAGAGCAAGGTGGCAAGATGCATTCTCGTCATAGAGAGTGTTAAAGAATAGAATTTTTCTCATTGAAATTGGAGTATTGTATGAGACAAGTGCAACTTCGCCGAGTCTCTTTGAGTCTTCGTCAGTTTCTAGAATATTTCTTAAATATTCTTTGCCAACTTTTGCATCGTAATCAATAACTTTACCATCTTCAAATTTTAAATAAAAATCGTCAATTAAATTTCCGTTGTAGTTTAGTGGAAGAGTGTTATATACGATTCCGTTTACTCCGTCCTTGTGAGGAGCTGTAAACACTTCTTCACTTGGCATGTTTGCGATAAATTCTTCCCCAGATGAATTGACATCAGTTGCTCCTGCAAAAATATAATTTTCTGGAAGTTTAACACTTAGATCTGTTCCCTTCTTTGAAGTGTATTTAAGTTCTTTTAATTTGCTTTCATTTAAGACTTTTGCATAGTGACTTAAATTTTCTATGTGTTTTTCTAGGGCCTCTTCAGGATCATCTTCAAAAAGTCTTACTGTGTTAAAAATCTCATACCAAAGTTTTCTTACTGCCTCTTCTTCTGAAAGATTTGGGAATACTTTTGTTGCCCAAGGTGCAATTGATGCGCCAACTACACACCATGAAGTGAAGTTTGCCATCATCTTGTCGCTAAAGTCTCGAAGTGCCTTTGAGCTTGCAATATTTGCCTCTAGAAGTTTTTCTGAATCTACTTCTTTAAAAGCGTCGGGATCTCCACCAGTTATTGATAAATATTTTGCCTTCTTGTCCATGTAATAATTTTCTTTATCTATCTTGTGCTGTGGAATATCTGTTAGTACATCAAGGCTTTCGTTTTTAAATTTAAGTTTTGAAATTTCTGCATCTCTGTAGTCGATTACAACTTCTTTGGCGTTTAGTTCGTAGGCTTTTTTTGTTAGAGTTCTAATAAAAGAAGCTGCCTCAATTGGCCCTCTTATTACTAAAGTGTCGCCCTCTTTAATTTTTAGTCCGATCTTTAAAATTAATTCTGAATATTTTTCTATATAATCTTCTACTTTAAAATCTTTAAAATCCATTGCGTCCTCCTTATTTATTCCCTATACTAATTATTATATCCATTTTGAGAAATTTTTATTAATTAGTTTTAAATTCAAAAATTTCCCCAAAAATTTATAATTAAAAGTCGATAAGTCTTTACAAATTAGCCAAATTTTAGTATAATACCATCGGCTTATAAATTATCGCGGCGAAAATTTATAGGAGAATGATAAAATGGCAAAAATGATGGATCCAAAATTCAAGCAATCTAGAAGACTTGGATTAAATGTTTGCGGTCACCCTAAGGCAATGAAGAGAGCGACTAGAGGTACCGCTAGAAGCGATAAAAAACTTACAGAATATGGTAAACAATTATTAGAAAAACAAAGATTAAGAGCGTACTACGGTGTTCTTGAAAAGCAATTCGTAAATCTTTTCAAAGAAGCACAAAGAACTCAAGGACAAACTGGTCCTAACCTAGTATCTTTCCTTGAAAGACGTCTAGACAATCTTTGCTATAGAATGGGTTTTGCTTCTTCAATTAGACAAGCAAGACAAATGGTAAGCCATGGACATGTAACTGTTAATGGAAAGAAAATTAACATTCCATCTTACAGATGCGAACCTGGCGATGTAATTGAGTTATCAGCTAGAGGAAAGAAAGTTGATTTATTTAAAGAAAACTACAACACTAACCTTGTTGTAAGCTATCCATACATCTCTAAAGATGAAAACTTTAAAGCAACTTTAGTATCTCTTCCAGAAAGGGAAGATATTCCAATAGAAATCGAAGACCAATTAATCGTTGAGTTCTACTCAAAGAACATGTAATGAAAAGAGCCTTTGCGGGCTCTTTTTTAATACATATTTTAAAGATAAGAATAAAAAAACGACTCATTTATTTTAAAATGGGTATAAAAACATAGGTGATATAATTGGAAAGTAACGAATATGTAAAACTAACGACATCGACAAATAAACTTATTTTTGACGAGATATGCGCCTTTTTAGAAGATAACGAAATCCCATACTTCGTAAAAGATGACGGAGACTTTATGAGGATTGTATCTGGATTTTCTCTTTATGAGAAGGGCATATATGTATCAGAAAAAGATTTTGATAAAGCAAACGAGCTTCTAGTCTACTTTATGAAAGACAATGACACAGACGGTCTATACTTCGACTAAAAAAGACATTGGGTAACACATCCAATGTCTTTTTGTTTTAGTATTAAATTAAGCCCACAACATTTTGCATTAAAAGACTCATAAGAGTTACTGCAATCCAACAAACAAATCCAAGCACAATGGATTTTCCACCAGTTTTTATGAGATTAACTATGTCTGTAGAAAGACCAATTGCCATCATTGCCATGGTTATGAAAAATTTAGATAAAACTTTTGTACCTGAAATAAAAGCATCTGGCAACGGAAGAACTGTAGTTAGGATTGAAAATAGTACAAAGAATAAAATAAAGCTTGGTATGAGCTTAAGTACATTTAATTCTTTGTCTGCGTTATTCTTCTTGTTTTCATAAATTGATAAAATAATTGATATTGGAATAATTGCAAGTGTCCTTGTTAGTTTTACAACAGTTGCCATCTCAAGTGTGTTTGAACCATGTACTGCATCCCAAGATGCTGCTGCAGCTGTAACTGATGATGTATCATTTACTGCAGTTCCAGCAAATACTGCAAAGCCTTCGTTTGTTAAATGTAAAAATTCTCCAAGTGTTGGAAAAATTATAGCAGCTATTACATTAAATAAAAATATTGTTGAGATTGACTTTGCTATAGTCTCGTCATCTGCATTTATAATTGGTGCTGTTGCAGCAATTGCAGAACCACCACAAATTGATGATCCAACTCCAACTAAGATTGCATTTTCTCTTTCCATCTTAAGTATTTTGCACATAATAAATGCTGTAATAAGTGCAATTGAAATTGTTGAAATAATTACTGGCAAGCTTTCGTATCCACTTTTTACAACTTGATTAATATTCATAGAAAATCCAAGCATTATAACTGCAAGCTGCAAAACTTTTTTGCTTGTAAATTTAATTCCTGCCTCGTAATCTTCTTTTACAAATCTCTTTAAAATCATGCCGACTATTATTGCTATTACAGGACCGCCAATTACAGGATACATTTTGCCAAGTAAGTAGCAAGGAATGGCCAGTATGAATGATAAAATAATTCCTTTTGTCTTCATAATTCCTCCCTAATAAATTTGCATACATTAACATTATACGCGACTTTTCACAAAATACAATTTTTACGCACAAAAAAGACATACCCCACTTACACTCGTAAAGTATGTCTTATTTTAATAATATTTTTCGTTAATATATTGATCGATAATCGATGTCTTCATCTCATCTTCAAATATATTTTCATTTTTTAAAATATTTAAAAGCCAAGGAGCTTTTGAGTGAAAAATTGCTTCTTTTTTATCTTCTAATACTATTTCGTACAATTCATTTCTCAGTGACTTTGATTCACATTTTACATAATAAGAGACTGTATTTTCAAAATTTTGCAGTTTTAAAATTGATAGCACAGATTTGTCTTTTAAGTGATAGTATTTGTTCGTAAGGTTCAAATAGTATCCGTAATATCTGGTGTGCTTCTTTGTATTTCTAACATCAATGGCAAGTGATCGGTAGTACTTTGCCATTACATTGTAATACTGATAGTTGTACATTCCCTTTTCATAGGAATCTACCTTTATATAGGGTTTTGCGTTTCTAAGAGCGAAGTAATCAAAGTTTTTTTGTAAAAATTCCCTCTTCGTCAAATCCCCATTGGTATACTGCATAATTAAAAAAGATCTATGTTCAAAAAAATCTTCAAACAGACTCTTCTTCTTAACATGTTTCAAGGCTTATCAAGTTAAACTAAGAATAACTGGTACTACCATAGCAACAACTAAGATAACAGCAATAATTCTTGTAATTAATTTTTTATCCACATTCTCACCTATTCGTTAGTAAGTTCTATGCAATTTTCTAATAATGATTCTGGCATGTCAGATTTTAAATAATCAACATTGATAAAAATTTCTTTATTTTCAGCATCTGGAATTTTTGAAATTCTCTTGTAAAGATATTCTAAATCTTCTATATTAAGTGGCAATACTTTATATATTCCATCAATATAAATTTTGTGTAGGTCATAATCCATTGCTAAAAGTCCGCAAATAAAACCATAAAAGCTGTTAATTGAATTTAAGCTATATTCAGTAGCATTTATAAGACGTACATTGTAGTCTAAACTAAAGATGTGATCGTCATCAACTTCTACGAAAGCAATGTTACCGTCGCCGTTTTTCATGTCTTCATTTGCGTTGTCAATAAGCCATTTAGTTTTTCCAGATCCTTTGCTTCCTAAAATATACTTTATCATTGTTATTCTCCTTTCACTAGATCGCCTTGGCAGTAATTGTTCTCCTGCATTATTTTTACGATGTCATCTCTAATTTTCCACCAGGATGTGTCCCAGTTGCAAAATAAAGAATTTTCTTCAGGCGCTCTGCCAATTATCCTTTCAACTATTATATCATTATTTAGGTGTCTTAAAAAGAGGATAACCTTTCTTTTATAATCTTCTAAAGAAATAGTTTCTATCTCGCCCTCTTTATACATTTGTCCTAATTTAGTTCCATTAACAATATAAAGGGCATGAATTTTTACTTCGTCTACTCCCAAGACATTTGAAATTTTTGCAGTTTCTATTATGTCTAAATCATCGTCCCAAGGAAGACCTATAATTATATGCGCGCAAATATTAATGTTTCTCTTCTTTAGTCTAATGCACGCGTCGATAAATTCTGCGAGACTATGCCCTCTATTTAATTTTTTTAAGCTGTGATAATTTGAAGTTTGTAGACCAAGTTCCACTGTGACAAAATAATCTTTGTTAATCTCTTCAAGGAAGTCAAGATACTCATCACCCAAGCAGTCTGGTCTAGTTGAAATGCTTACACCCACAACATCTTCTATTAAAGACTCTCTAACAGACTCTTTAAAATCATCTATGGGCATATAAGTATTGGTGAAGTTTTGAAAATAGGAAATATACTTATTCGCCTTATACTTCTTCTTAATGAGTTCCTTATTTTGTAGAAGCTGACTCTTTATACTGCCATAATTATTCTCAAAACTTCCTCCCTCTTCGCCACAAAAAATACATCCGCCGTATCCACAAGTCCCGTCTCTATTGGGGCAAGTTAGATCTAGTTTAATGGGAAGTTTATAAACTTTTTCGCCAAACTTTTCTTTTAAAAAGTCAGAATATTTTCTGTAGCACATCTAATCATCCTTAGTCTTCGTCGTTAAAGATTTCATCGAACATATCTGAAACTCTTTCGAATTCTTCGTCAGATTCGATGACATCAAGTTGAACTTCTTCTTCTGAAAGTTCTTTGTATTTGTATAGGTACACTTCGTCTCCATCTTCTTCATCTTCTGGAACAAGTGCAATGTATTCTTCTCCGTCACATTCGAATATTCCAATTACGATACATACTAGTTCAGAATCATCATCTAGTGTAAGTGTAATTGTTTGATATCCCTCTTCGTGATCATGATCGTGATCGTGGTTGTGATCTTCACAGCCGCAATCGTCGCAACCGCAATTAACATCTTTGTTTAAATCTTTTTCGCTCATTTTACGCCTCCTAATTATTTTAGTTCTTCTAATATTTTTACTACAAATTTAAATACTCGTTCAGTTGAAGATATTGATAGATTTTCTCCTGGAGCATGAACTCCGTCCATATCAGGGCCAACTGATAGCATATCTATATCTCCAATAGTTTCTTTAAAGAGTCCGCACTCAAGACCTGCGTGAATCTCTTCAAGAATTAGTTCTTCGCCTGTTATTTCCTTGTAACAGTTAGATGCAATATCTCTTAGCTTGGAATTTTCTTTATATTCCCAAGCTGGATAATCTGATTGTACTTCAAATTCTGCGCCGCAAAGACTTGCCGCAATTTTATTCATGTTTGCAATATTATCTTTAAGTGAAGAAAGCTGTGATCTAACATTAGTTATAATCTCAACATCTTCATCGCCATCTATAATTACACCAACATTTACAGAAGACTCTACTAGTCCTTCGATGTTTTTGCTCATGGACATCACTCCATCAGGAAGTATGTTTATGAGTTTTATTATCCTATCTGCTAGATCATCTGTAAAGGCTCTATTTGTTTTCTCTTTAGAGACTTCTAGATTTAGTCTAACATCAGGATCAACTTTTCCAAGTTCTTTTACAAGTTCTCCATTAATTTCAACAATTAATTTTTGAAGCTCTATTTTATCTTCTGCTGAAAGTGCTATTTTTGCTTTTGCAAGTCTAGGAATAGCATTTGGCTTTGCTCCACCTTCTATTTGGATGAGTTCTGAATCAAATTTATCAAAGATTCTATAGAGAGACCTTGCCAATATCTTGTTGGAGTTTCCCAGTCCCTTGTGTATCTCTTGACCAGAGTGTCCACCCTTTAGTCCAGATACAATTAAATCGTAAAAATCAAGACTCTCGTCTATTTCTTTATACTCTTTTTTAAAAGTTATAAGATCTCTTTGTCCTCCAGCACAGCTTACACAGCCCCTGCCTTCGTCCTCTGAGTCAATGTTTAAAAGCATCTTTGAGTCTAAATATTTATTTTCAAGGTTCTTAGCACCAGTCATGCCATTTTCTTCATTTACAGTAAAGAGAGCTTCTATTTTTGGATGTTTATATTCATCGCTTTCTAAAATTGCCAAAATCATAGCCACAGCTATCCCGTTGTCTGCACCTAAAGTAGTGTGTTCAGCCACGATTCTGTCGCCCTCAATTTTATATTCAATAGGGTCATTTGAAAAATCTATGTTAGATTCTTCATCTTTTTCACAGACCATGTCCATGTGTCCCTGCAAAATTATGGAGTCAGATTCAGCATATCCTTCTGTTGCTTCTTTTTTGATTATTACATTTCCAATTTTGTCTGTATAGAATTCTAAATTGTGTTCTTTTGCAAAATCTATAAGAAACTGACGAATTTTTTCTTCATGGAATGATTCTCTCGGAATTTTAGTGATTTTATCAAAATAGTAAAATACTCTATCCTCAAGTAAAGATTCAATATTTCTCATGTTAACCTCCTTAAGAATATTATATCAAAATTAAGAAAATTATATACTAATTAAATTTATATGTTTCTCTAAAAAGTTTAATAATTTCGTCGTGAGATTTTAATTCAAGCTTTTTTGACTTGCACACAAATTCATTAAACATATTTAGTGATTTGTCCATCAAAAAGTGAATGGATGGGTTCTTTTCAAAAGATTTAACGACTATGGCAAGAAGTTCATTTTCTAAGTCATCTTTCTTGTCATCTTCAATATCTAATTCATCAAAGAGAAGCAGTAGAGATAATGTGTATTCATATCTTACAAAAATCAAAAACTCAGTAAAGTTTTCTGAATAGCTTGCCTCGTTTATTAGACATATTATCTTGAAAAACAGATTCCATTCTAGGTCTTTATTCATATTTACATATAAAATTTCGCCAATGCCCTTAGAAAAAGAGTCATAGTACTTAGGATTTTTCTTAAGCTCGATTGGCTCTTCTATGTTCATCTCACAATCTGATGCAAGATTTATTCTATTAATTAGAGAGATGAAGTTTTCTCCGTATGTTAAATCTTTATTTTTGATAGATTTCATAAATAGGAAGTTAACTACAACATCTGTAATCGTCTTTAAGTTCATCAAAAGACCAAGTTCGTCATAAATCTTTTGTGTAAATACATCGTGAAGAATTTTCGACAAGAGAGTCTTAAGCTGTTTTTCTGCCGAAATATTTACCGATGCATCTAGGTTTCTTACGTGATCGTATAGAATCATAAGTTGCTTATCGACCATTGTAAGATTATCTATGATTGAATTCATAATGTCTTTAAAGAAGTCTGCTGTAACCATGTAATTATAATTTTTATATAAAATCTTGTGGTCAATTTCACCCCAAAAGACATTTACAAGAGATTTTATTTGAAGTTCAAATAAATAAGTCCTCTCTCCTGTAAAGAATTCTCCATCAAGCTTAAAAATTTTAAAACCATTGTTTAGAGATTGTGGCTGTGGATCGTCTAAGTTAAGTCTGATTTTGTTATTTTTCTTAGACGCATACATCCCACGACCTGTATATATTCTAAAATCTTCTATTATTTTTTTGTATATTTGCTCTTCGTCTTTTATAAATCTACATTCTATTCTAAGACCAATAAGGTCTGGAATGTGTTTAAATCCATCTGCTGGATTTGGATACTTGATAAAGTAATTTCTTCTAATTAACTTTTCTCTAAGAGATTCTTGAGATTTTATTCTAGTAAAGATATTTATAAATTCGTCGTTTCCTATTAATTTATCTGAAAAATATCTCTTTAATTCTTTATTAATTTCAACTAACTCAAGACGATGGAAGTCGTATATCGCCATCACATCGTCTATATAGTTGAAAAGCTCAAGTTTCATATCTGCACCTTATGCGTTTTCTATTTCTACTTTATATTTTTCTTTTAATTCATCAATTTTGTTGTTATAAACTTCTTGCTCTTTTTTTCTTCTAAGCTCTTGATAGATTCTATCTTTAGATTCTTCGAAACTATAAGTTGTTGCTTCGTTTTTGTCATCAATTCTAATGATGTGGTATCCGAACTGAGTCTTTACAGGTTCTGTAATTGTTCCAACTTCGTTTGAGAATACTGCATCTTCAAATTCTTTTACCATTTGACCTTTTTGGAATTCGCCTAGGTCTCCGCCTCTTTCAGCAGATGGGCAAGTTGAAAATTCTTTTGCAAGAGCTGCAAAGTCTTCACCATTTTTAACTTTTTCATAAATGTCCAAAGCTTTATCTTCTTCTTCAACTAGAATGTGAGATGCTTTTGCTGATTCTCCCTTAGTGAAAAGATTTTTATTCTTTTCATAAAATTCTTTCATTTCTTCATCAGATACAGTTACTGTTGAAAGTAATTTTCCAAGTGAATAAGTTTTAAGCATTGACTGTTTAGTTTTTTCCAAAACTTTTAAGAAATCTTCTTCTTTGTCAACGCCGTTTTCTATTGCTTCTTCATATAATAATTGTTGGTAAACCAATTCATTAACTATTTCTTTATTATATTCTTCTTGTGTAAAGTATGCTCTAAGTTGTGGATCTAGTGAGTTGATAAATAAGTTATAATCTTCACCAGTTACTTCTTTTCCATTTACTACTGCTAAAACTTTATTATTATCCATTATTTCCTCCATTTTAGTCTTCTCTTAAAAGCGAAATCTATCGCTTATCTACAAGTTTATGTTACCATTAGCACTGTATTTTTTCAACTGAGTCTTCTCTATATAAAATGCTTATATCTCAAATATTATCGCCTGCAAACTGCTGTATAATGAGTTTACTTCTTTTTTTCCATGTGATAAAATGACTCTTAAGAGACAAAAATAAAATTAGCGCCTGATCCTTTTGGATGACGAGGAATAGAGTTATCGAATTTATCGGCGGATGCTCTATAGGTATCACAGCCTAAGCAATCTACAAAAATTAAAAGTAATTTTATAACAAAATGTTGCAGTGAGTCTCTAATAAAAATTTGGAGGGATAAAAATGTGCGGTATTGTTGGTTACATTGGTAACAAAAACGCGACTGATATAGTTCTTAATGGACTTAAAAAATTAGAATATAGAGGTTACGACTCTGCTGGAATCTCTATGATTACAGATGGTAAGTTAAAAACCTTTAAAAAGAAAGGCAAAATAGTTAACTTAGAAAATGCCTACGACTTCAGTAAATATAAATCAAATGTAGCAATTGCTCACACAAGATGGGCAACTCACGGTGAGCCATCTGAAGTTAATGCTCATCCTCACGTCAGCTTTGATGGAAAAATTTCTGTAGTTCATAACGGTATAGTTGAAAACTACCTTGAACTTAAAAATAATCTACAAGATAAGGGATACACTTTTAAATCTCAAACAGATACTGAAATAATTCCAAATGTAATTGAAGATAATTACGATGACGATTTACTAGAGGCAGTTATTAAAGCTCACAAAGTTTTAAGAGGATCCTTTGCTCTTGGAATAATTAGTGAAGATGAGAAAGATAGATTAATTGCTCTAAGAGACTCTTCACCACTTCTACTTGCCATAATGGATGACGGATTTATGATTGCATCTGATATTACATCTGTTATAGAACACACCAACAAATTAGTTTTCTTAAAAGACGGAGATATTGTCGACATAAAACCTGACTCTTACACAATCTATGACTGTGATGGAAAAGTAGTTGAAAGAGAAGTTACAGAAGTTGACTACACTGATGAGAGCGCATCAAAAGAAGGATATGACCACTTCCTACTAAAAGAAATTCACGAACAACCTAAGGTTATAGAAAAGGCAATCTCACTTAGACATACAAATTATGTGCTTAACTCAAACGAGGACATGTTTACAGACGAAGAGTTAAAAGATATAGAAAAAATTTACATCTCAGCTTGCGGTACAGCTTTTCACGCTGGCGAAGTTGGAAAATATGCAATAGAATCCCTGTCTAAAATTCCAGTTATTACAGAAATTGCATCTGAGTTTAGATACAAAAATATGTTTATAGATGACAAGTCACTTGTAATTTTTGTTTCTCAATCTGGAGAGACTGCAGACACACTTGCTGCACTTAAAGAAGCAAAAAGACTTGGTGCAAAAACTCTTGCAATCACAAATGTACTTGGTTCAACAATTACAAGAGATGCCGATAGAGTTATTTATTGCTACGCCGGTCCAGAAATTTCTGTGGCTTCAACTAAGGCCTACACTACTCAGCTAATTGCTCTATACTTTATAGCACTTAGAATTGCTAAATCAAAGGGTCAAATTACAGATGACGAAATTAAAAATATAATAGAAGCAATGGAAAAGACTCCTGAACAAATTGAAGAAATTCTTAAAAATAAAGATAACTTTAAACACATTGCACAGGAGATTAAAGATTCAAAATCCATCTTCTATACAGGAAGACTGCTTGACTTTATAACTGCAAAAGAAGGAGCCCTTAAACTTAAAGAAACTTCTTATATTCACACAGAAGCATTTCCTTCTGGAGAATTAAAACACGGTTCAATTGCACTTATAGAGCCAGGAACACCAGTTATAACTGTTGCAACTCAATCTGAAATTACAGAAAAAACTATTTCAAATAACCAAGAATTAATTGCAAGAGGAGCAAAAGTTATTTCTATAACTAATGAAGGAAATAATTTTGTTAAAGATGCTTCAACTGACTTAGTTGAAATTCCAAAAACTTTAGATATTTTAACTCCACTTCTTGCCGTTATTCCTGAACAGCTAATTGCTTATTACACTTCACTTTCTCTTGGAAATGATGTGGACAAGCCAAGAAACTTAGCTAAATCAGTTACAGTAGAATAATATTTAACCTGAGGTTTTGCCTCAGGTTTTTTTATGCCTTTAAATTCTATAAATCTTCGCAATTTATCTTTGAGTTTTATATTTTATTTAGGGTATAATTTATTTAAGGAGCGTGAAAATGGATTCCTATTTATTTATTTTTTTATCTTTATTATCACTCTATTTTTCATATGAGTTTACACTAATTGAAAATGCCTTTTGGGGTCTTGGTTCCGTAAAGCTTGAAAAACTTGAGGATTTGCAAGTTGAAAATTTAGATTATATAAAAAAAATACATAAAGACAAAAATCTTTATTCTACAACTTTGATTTTAGATTACTTTTCTAATTCACTTTGCATTGTATTTCTTACACTTGCCTTTTATGAGCTCTTTGGTTATGTTGGAATACCTATTGGAATACTTGTCTCTACAATCATTGTGATTATTTTTGGACAAACTCTTCCTCGAACTATGGGAAAGGTCAATTACGAAAAAATCGTCTCTAAAAAAGCTAAGACGATGAATACTTTAATGAAAATAATTAAGCCCCTTTCCACTCTAATTAACTTCATTTCAAATTCAATTTTGAAAATGCGACTTAAGGGCAAAACTTATAGCGAATATTCCATAACAGAAGACGACCTAAAGGAAGCTATGAATTTAGGAATTAGCCAGGGAATATTAAATAAGCACGAGTCCTTAATGATTCAAAACGTCTTTGACTTTAAAGAAATTTATGCAAAAGACATCATGACTCCAAGAACCGACATTGTTGGAATTGAAATTGATGAAGATTACGAAGAAATTGTTGAAAAAATTGTAGAAAATAATTATTCGCGCATGCCCGTCTATGAAGATAACTTGGACAATGTAATTGGAATTTTTAATGTAAAGGACTTCTTTTTGATGGATAGGACAAAAAAATTTGCAGAAAACTTAGAATACCTCAAAAAGCCGTTTTTTACCTTCGAATATAAACCAACTGCTACACTGTTTAATCAGATGCGCCAAAATAAGCTCTCCGTTGCCATAGTTACAGACGAGTACGGCGGAACAGAGGGAATGATTACCTACGAAGATATTTTTGAAAAGTTAGTTGGACAAATATCTGATGAGTATGACACCATAGAAGACGAAGATATTGTAAATATTGCACCGGGAAAATATTTAATCGACGGAGCTGTAAACATCGACGACATCAACCAAAAATTTAATACAGAACTTGAATGCGTGGAATTTGATTCTATTGGCGGATATATAATTGAGCAGATCGATAGATTCCCAAAAGTAAACGAAGTAATAAAAATTGGAAATCTTAAATTTACAGTGGTAAGATGCACATCGAATAGAATTGAAAAGTTAATGCTTCAAATACCCGTCAAAAATAGTGCAAACAAAAAAGCCCTTTAATCCAAAAGATTATTGGGCTTATTATTATTCACATTCAGTTAGTGTTACGACCTTAATTCTGGAATCTTTCCAGCTCGCATCGTCGCCAAGATTTTCTACAATTTTAATAAGTAACTCATCCTCTTCGTTTACCTCGCAAAATGGGCTAACCCTAATTTTGGAGTCGAAAGGAATCTCTTCTACAACATCACCTAAGTCAACTTTTGTGATGCACCTATTTACCAAATTTTTCTTCTCATCATCGTCTTTTACTTTTACATATTTTCCGTTTTTTCTAGTATAAAAAAAAATCTCTCTATTAAATTTTTCCATATAATAGTCTTCATAAACGGCGCATGAAAGTTGAAAACTTCCAAGTGGGTTAGTATCAAAAATTACTTTTTTCATCATCTCACCTGGAAGCATTATATCACATTTGTAAATTTAAACAAAATAATCTCCTTAAAATTTACAAATTATATATTTATTTTTGCATATTTCTTACAAGAGAAGATAAAACTTCCTCTCTTTTCATTTCTTTTTTCGGATTAAACTTCGCATTTTCATCTAATGTCAAAATTCCACTTTCAAGTGCACTGTCAACAGATTTTTTGGCATAAGATGAAATGCTCTTGGCATCTTTTATTTTTTTTGCCTTGACGTCTTTTTCTCCAAAAATTCTTGATGCAACTACTGCATAATCTTCACGAGTTACAGATCCCTTTGGATTAAATCTATTCTCTCCAACTCCGTTCATTATTCCAAGATCATAGGCAACATTTACATATTTGTTATCTGTATCAGTAAAGTGATTTACTGAACCTTGAGAAGTTCTCTTGTGAAGACTTGCGTAGGCTTTAACTGCAACTTCCGCTAGCTCTTCTCTTGTTACATTCATTTTAGTATTTGGAAACATCGTATTAGAGACAATATTTAAACTCTTAGCTTTATTGATATCATTAAGTGCCCACGCACTTGAATTTCTAGACAAAGGTGCATCTCCCAAGTGAATCATGTTTGTAAAAGGAGAAGCATTTTTATTTTTATCAACATATCTAAGTCTAAAGCAATATCCATTTTTATCGCTCATAAAGTTTTTTAAATCATCTTCTGTTAAAGTTACAGAGTTTTTTGCTCCATTTGCATCAACATCTTTAATGATAGATTTTTTACTTTGGCTAATCCATTTGTCATTGTTTAGTACATCAATCTCAACTTTTAAATCCTTAGCCTTTGCCTTATCCATTTCAAATTTATAAGTATTATCTATCTTTGATGCTACAATTCTTGTAGGGGCACTTAACTTTGCTCCCGCAAAAATATTAATTGGCAACATTAAAATCGCCAAAATAGTTACAAAAATTTTTTTCATTTCTTTCACCTCGACTATGGTATATTACCAAATATAAAATCATATTTGTAATTTATTTAGCCTTTGTAATCATTTTGTAATTATTTTGTTAATTCTCTG
>NZ_JBMNPQ010000011.1:0-32534 GCF_050943655.1 Peptoniphilus sp.
GATTTGGGAATCCTTTAAAGCCAAAGCGAGTGAGATATTTAACGCAGTCAAAGACGTAATAGTTAAGGCTTGGGAAGCGGTAAAATCCAAGTCCACAGAAGTCTGGAACTCAATAAAAGGTGTAATCGAACCTATATGGAATGGCTTAAAGTCCAAGGCGACAGAAGTTTTTAATGCCATAAAAACTAAAATTACTGAGATTTGGAATGCAGTAAAATCAAGTACATCAGAGGTTTGGAATGGGATTAAGTCAACGCTTGAAACTATTTGGAATGGAATAAAAACTGCAGCAACAACTGCCTTTAATGCTATTAAACAGGCAATTGAGACAGTGTGGAATGGATTAAAATTCACAACTCAGTCAATTTGGAACGGTATCAAATCAACTATTGAGGGCATCTGGAATGGCTTAAAGTCCACAGCAACATCAACTTTTAATGCGATTAAGTCCACAGTAGAAAGTGTTTGGAATGGTATTAAATCAGTAACACAAAGTACTTGGAATGCGGTTAAACAAGCCATTGAGACACCAATCAATGCTGCAAAAGAAACTGTAAGAAAAGCAGTAGAAGCAATAAAGGGATTTTTTAGTGGTTTAAAGCTAGAAATACCTCCGATTAAACTACCTAAATTACCTACACCGAAAATAACTGGAAACTTTAGCTTTAATCCCCCAAGTGTACCAAAACTATCATGGTACGACAAAGGTGGTATTTTTACAAGCCCTAGCATAATAGGTGTTGGAGAAAAAAGACCAGAATTTGTTGGTGCTTTAGATGACCTTAAGGCTATTGTTGCTGAGGTAATCCAAAAAGAAGGTAACAGTAACGGTGGAGTTTTAATCACTGGAAACACTTTTGTAGTAAGAGAGGAAGCAGATATCAAAAAGATTGCCGAAGAATTAAATAAATTACAACAGAAAACAAATAGAGGTAGAGGGATGGTGACAGCATGATAGGATTTACTTTTAAAGGAAAACATAGCAGTGAATTTAACGTTGGATTTAAATCGGTTGATAGAACTGTAATCCCCGAAAGACGTAAGAAAGAATTTACAATTTTAGGTAAATCTGGAACACTAGAACTCGAGTCTACTGAATACGAAAAGAGATACATCACAGGTATTATTGGTGTGATGTATATCGAACAATTTGAAGAACTTAGACTTAAAATAAGAGACCTTGCTGGATGGCTATCTGGTAGTGGTCTCTTAATTTTTGATGACGAGCCAGACAAAGCCTATGAAGCATCTGTCTATAGTGCAGTAGGTATCGACCAACTGGCACTCCAACCTAGAGGAACGCTTGACATAGAATTTGAGTGCCAACCTTTTGCTGTATCAAGAGAACTGAATCGAATCTTAAAAGATGGTCAAAGTACTACTAAAGTAAATGTGGAAAATAAAGGCAATGTAAAGACATGTGGCACTTTTATTATAAAAAATACTGGTACGAGTGACATCACAAGTATCAGACTAACAAGAAAGGTAGTGATATAGATGAGTAAAGCTAGTAATTACTTAGAAGACATGGTGCTTAATTATTTTTTGAGAAATCAACAAGTAACGCAACCATCTAATCTTTATTTAGCATTATACAAAACTAATCCAACAGATGCAGACACGGGAGCTGAAGTTGTAGGTGGTGGATATGCAAGACAAGCAATATCTTTTACAGCTCCGACTCAGCAATCGGACAAAGCTGTCATAGGTAATGCATCAAGAATTGAGTTCCCGACTGCAACAGCAGAATGGGGCGAAGTTGCTTACTTTGGAATAAGAGATGCAAAAGATGGTGGCAATCTTTTAGTGCATGGTGCTTTTAATAAGCCCACACAAATAGTTGAGGGTAATAAATTTATTTTAGATAGTGGCAACTTAACTATAAGCATGGCATAGGTGATGCATCATGACAAAATATAACGTCGGTAAATTTAATGTTAAAAATGCCGACACTTTGTCGGTAAGTGCAAACTCTGATATAGCAATGGATGCAGGCGTAATATCTACCTTACTAGAGATTTATACGCCAAGCTCTCAATCATCTTTGAATTTAGACTGCATCGCAGAATATCACGTAGAGTTAACTGGTATCAGTACAGATGCTGAAATGTTTATGGATACTTACGGACTGCCAGCAAATCTGGTTTATGCAAGTGAGGCAGTATCTGATTTAGTTATAGATGCAGGTGGTGTTGGCTCCTTACTCGGAGAGGATTATGTTGAAATAACAGGACTGAGATTAAGGCCAGGGCAAGAAGTAGAAATTGATATGTGTAACTTAACTGTTACAGTTAATGGCGAAAATGCAATTGATTTAATGAGTGAAGATGGAGACTTTTTTGACTTTTTAATTGGAGATAATGATATTTTAATCGAAGCAATGGGAGCAAATAGTGTGAAGATAGATACCTATTGGAAGGATAAGTGGCTATGAAAAAGTACAGCATTAAAATTTATGACCAAAATATGAAAGAACTTGCAAGGTTAGAAAATGCGTACGACATTAGCTATGACTTAAAACTTAACGAACTTTGGACTTGCAGCTTTAAGCTTCCACGTGACGATAAAAAGACACAATATTGTGAGATTTTTAATTTTGTAGAACTCTTTGATGGCGAAGATAGAGTTGAACTTTTTAGAATATTGCCGCAAGTTTTAACTACAGAAGAGACGTCGTACATCGAGTATGAATGCGAGCATGTATTAGCCACCTTGCTTGACGACGTAATGTTTAAATATCACCAAATCGGCAACCTTGGAATTTATACAGACAGAGTTATTAGATATGTGCTTGATAGACAGACTGTTAAAAGATGGCAGTTAATCGAATGTGACTTTAAAAGACAATTTGAGTACAAGTGGGAAAATGAAAACCTACTTGCTGCGTTATTTAGTATACCTAAGCCTTTTGTAGACAAGTACAAGTGGGTTTTTGACACAACAAGTTACCCTTGGGGAATATCGCTTAAAAAGTTAGATACAAAGTATAAAGCAGATATTCAGTATCGTAAAAATATGACTAACATTGAGAAAACTGTGGATCCAACTCACTTGGTTACAAGAGTATATCCTTTGGGTTATGGTGAGGGAGATAATCAACTTGATATAAAAAGTGTTAACGGTGGTCGTAACTACCTTGAAAAAAATGTATCTAAATATGGATTGAAGTCAACAATCTTAGTGGATAGACGCTTTGAAAGTCCAGAAACTTTAAAAGAGTACGCTCAGATGGTACTAAACGACTTGTCCGAACCTTATGTATCTTACAAATTAAAAGCAGTTGACTTGTCTATAACTCAACCTAAAAAATATCCAAAGTTTAGACCTGGTGACTATGTGCTTATACGAGATACAGAGGACGGCATTAACTTAAAAGTACCTATAGTATCAGTATCCAAAACAGATGTAAGAGGTAATCCTTTTGATATTGATTTGGAGATAGCAAATAAATCGCAAGACATTACGGGTAGTATAAGTGACTTGATGGAACGCTCGCGAATTAACGATACCTACGCTCAAGGTGCAACGAATCTGCAGCAAATTGCTTATGCAGACAATGCAGATGCAGGACATCCACTGACTTTAAAATTTTATATCCCACAAGAAATGGCCAGAATTAATAAACTGATTTTAAATTACACAATTGAGTCTTTTAGATCTTATAGTGTAGGCCTTGAGTACAAAGATACTAAGACAACATCAACAGGTAGTGGTGGAGGGACTTATAAGTCAGACTCTACGTCATCTGGTGGTGGCGAATATGGCTCAACAGGTGGCGGCGGTGGAACTTATAGAGATACAGACGATGAGAAACAAGTAAACGGAAGAATGGTATCTGTTTATGTAAAGAATCGTAATGGAATTGATTACTCTCAATGGGTCGAATTTTATCAAGTTCAAAGCCACTCTCACGGATTTAGATTGCCAGACCATACTCACAGTATCTCAATCAGTCCACATAGTCATAGCTTTTCTATAAGAATTCCAGACCACAGTCACAGTGTGACGATACCTGGACATACTCACGAGCAAAAGCACGGAATCTATGAGGGAAGCCGTGCTAATAGCTGCTATTTAAAAGTTGATGGACAGACGGTCTATAACTACAGCAAGGAAGTTAACATCATACCTTATTTGTCTAAAGATGATGGTGGCAAAATCCAAAGAGGCACATGGCATACGGTGGAAATTATCCCAGATAGACTTACAAGGATTAATGCAAATATATTTATACAACTTTTTACTAACTCCAGAGGAGGTGGAGATTACTAATGACTGAATTAAATAAAATGTATGATGGTGTGGCCAACTCGCCAGATACCTTTTTAACAGAACCGCTTGCTAGTGGTGGCACAATTATGTATGTAGCAGACTCAAGTGTTTTTGGAATACTGCCTAATCTTGCAGTAATAGGTAACGGAGCAAATGCCGAAACTGTGCTTATTAAAGCAAAACGAGAAGACGGTGGACTAGATGTTGACAGAGCTGTTGAGGGTAAAGCAAAAGATTGGCCGAAAGCAACGGCTATAGCAAGAAACTTTACAAATTATGACTATAAGAATTTAAAAGAAAATATAGAAAAATTAAATCAAGATAAACTTGAAGAAAATAGCAAAATTGATTTTACTGAAGCAAATGCAAAAGAAAATATTAACTCTACTGATAGTGTAAAGACAATATTAGGAAAATTGTCAAAATGGTTTACAAATTTACAGAAAATAGCATGGACTGGCAATCTTTCAGATGGTGTGCAAGATAGTGACCACAGACTTGTAACGGATGAGGAAAAAACTAAGTGGAATGGAAAAGAAGATTCAAGTAACAAAGGAGTCGCTAATGGATATGCTTCTTTAGGTGCAGATGGAAAAGTACCAAGTGAACAGTTGCCGAAGATTGATGTTTTACCAGATGGCGGCACTACTGGTCAAGTCCTTAAGAAAACAACAGACGGTGTTGCATGGCAGAATGATAATAATACAACTTATTCAAATGCCACAACCTCTTCTAGTGGGCTTATGAGTTCTAGTGATAAAAATATTATTGATAATCTTGAAAAAAACTTTGTTCCACAAAAAATAAAAAATGAAGATTTTAATAATATCACCACAGTAGGATTTTATTCTGTTAATTCTAGTGCAAATAAACCTCCGGTTGATTACAATTATTTCGGCTTGATAGTTACTAATTCTACAAATCTTCAAGGAAATTATGTTCAACAAATTGCTATACCTGAAAAAATTGATGAAACTAGTATTTGGATTCGAAAAAAACAAAGCAACAACTGGGGTAGTTGGCAAAATATAATTAGTAGTGATGATTATGAATATTATTTTTTAGGTTCAACGATGCACCTATATAAATATGGGAGAGTAATATCTTTCACAATAGAAAGATATAAGGATGTACACGCACTTGAAAACTATAAAATGCCTTCGCGTTTTTGTCCTTCTTATGAATTAGTTTTTTCAAATAATGATGGTATGCTTTTTATTAAACCAAATGGAGATATGTCTATAAGTGGAGCGAGAAATCTTAATGTATTCTCTGGTTCGTGGATTAAGTAGTGATTAAAAAAGGAGTGATATAAATGGAAATAAATTTACAACTTTTAACACAAGCATATGGTAGGATAGCGCGTATAAGCCACTACCATATTTTTATTATAGCAGTAATACTTGATATAGTTACAGGCTATATCAAAGCTGTGTTTACTAAAGACTTAGACTCTAAAGTAGGACTTAAAGGTATCTTAAAACATGTATCTGTAGTAGGATTAGTTTTCTTGGTCTGCCCTTATATGTGGTTACTTGGCTATGGCACAGTAGCAGTTTTTTTGATTTACTCTATAACTATTACTTATGCAATAAGTATAGTAGAAAATTACGATGAAATATCACCAGGAACACTGCCAAAGTCGGTGGGACAATTTTTTAGAAGAACTAAAGAAGAGATTGATAAAACTGATTTAGATAAATTTAAAAAAGGTGACAAACTATGAGAATATTATTAGATCCAGGACATGGAGCTGGACCACAATTTAATCGCGGCTCAAAAATAGGTAACGAGGGCGACAATAATTTTAAAATGTACTTGATTTTAAAAAAAGCTTTAGAGAAAAAAGGCTTTGAAGTAGGTACTACGAGAAATAAAATTACAGATAATCCATCACTTGCATCTCGTGGGCAAAAAGGTAAAGGATATGATTTAATGCTATCACTGCACACTAATGCTGGTGGCGGAAGTGGAGTTGAAGTTTGGGATGATGTAAATCCAAAGTACAGTAACAAAAGACTTGGGGTAATCATCTGTAATACTGTATCTACTACAGTAAAGATACCTAATAGAGGTGTAAAATACAGAAAAAATTCAAGCGGTGGAAATTACTATGGAGTGCTTAGAAACAATTATGCTAAAAATGGTATGATTGTGGAATTTTGCTTCCACGATAATTTTATCGAACTTAAAAAATATTTAGATAACCTAGAATTAGTAGCTAATAACCTAGCTACTGCAATTGCAAAATATTATGGAGTTGAGAATATGGAAAATAAGATAGATTACAAGGGACACTGGGCGGAAAAAGCTATAGAAGAAGTAAAAGAGCAAGGAATTATGACTGGTTATGAAGATGGCAACTTTAGACCAGATGAGCCAGTCACTAGAGCAGAACTTGCAACTGTTATTTCAAAAATGTTAAAAAAAAACTAATTAAAACAAAATATTACGAAAAAGGAAACTTTCACGTCATAGAAACAGATCCACAAAATATTAAAATTGAATTTGTCGCTGGCCGAAAGATGAGTCAGATGCAAAGAGAGTTTGCAGTAAACGGCACTTTTTTTGATACACGAAAACCTGAAAGTAAAAAGAGCATCTGGCAGATAGCAGTGCAAGACAATCATCAACTCGGAGAAAACTCTCATACAAACTCATATAAAGGACTTAAAAAAGGTACTATGGTTTGTTTTACAGATGGTAGAGTTATCATGGATCGCTTTAATAACTTAGTAGAGATCCAAAAGCTTGGTAAAGTTAAGTGGGCGATAGGTGGCAATGCAATCTATCCAGACTATAACTTAAAGCTTGAGGGAGCTATGTCTGACATAGAAAGATATGCACCACATACCTTACTTGCATATACAATGGAAAAGAAAATTTTACTTTTAATCACAAAAGAAAATCGCACCTTAACAGATGCGAGAAGTGATTTACTAAAAACTTTTGACTTATATAGTGCAATCAATCTTGATGGTGGTGGATCCACAGCGATGATTGCAGAGGGTAAAGTAATTAAAGACCAAGGAAGAAAATTAAATACTATAGTTAGTGCGATTTAAGGTTGCGTAATGCAGCCTTTATTTTTTTGTAAAAATTTAAGAGAAAAGCTTTATAAGATAAAATTTAAAAGTAAGTAAATTACAATTTAATAATAAATAAAGTTGGTAACGAGTTGGTAACGAATGAGTAAAAACTTGTAAAAATATATAAAAAAGCACGTATTTCATAAAATAAATACGTGCTTGAATTTGTATTTTTAGCCATTTATAAAGACCTGTAAAAATACTATATTATATGGTGCGGGAAAGAGGACTTGAACCCCCACTCCAATGGAACTAGATCCTAAGTCTAGCGCGTCTGCCAATTCCGCCACTCCCGCATGAAGTTTAACAACATATTAAATTATATATATTTTATTTAATGTTGTCAATAGTTTTTTTACAAAAATTTTAAAACTTTTTGACTTAAAATTTTCATATGTCTTTCGACGACTTTTAAAGTATAGCAGATTTTTTTATACTGTGCAAGTTTTTTATTAAAATTTATACAATAATTTTTTATATAGAGTATAATATAACTCTGGAGGAATTATGAAGAAAAAGAAGAGTACTTTTAAGATAATTATTGCGATTATTTTATTATTAATCGTATCAATATATATTGCAGGAGTTTATTTTTTTAACGATAGAATTTTGCCAAGAACTTATATAAATGGAATTGATTTTGGCCTAACGAGAATATCTGAGCTCGAGAAGAATTATGACAATTTGTCTCGGGATTTTAAACTTGGTATTGAGGCAAAAGATATTAAAAAGGATGAGTTTATTACTTCAAAAGATATAAAGTTTGAGGATAAGCTAATTAGTACAGATGAATTTCACCAAATTCCATTTTATTGGCCTTTCGCATCATTAATTTCTAAAGATTTTACTTTAGATGCAGATGTAAAATATGACGAAAATCTTTTAGATGAAAAAATTAAAAACCTAGAGGCAGTAAAAAATGGAAAAACTGAGCCTCAAGATGCCAAGGTAATTTTTGAAAACGGTGAATATAAAATTGCAGATGAAGTCGACGGCAATATTGTAAAAGTCGACGAGTTAAAAGAAAAAATTGTTGAGGCTTTTAAAACCGGAGAAGATTCTTTAAATCTTGAAGAAGAAAATCTTTATTTAAAACCAAAGATTACATCAGATAGTGAATTTATAAAAAATCAACTTGCATCCTATCAAGAGATAAGCAATATGAAAATTGTCTATAATTTTGAAGATAGAAAAGAGGAGCTAACAGGAGAAAGAGTAATGGCTCTATTCTCACCTAAAGAAGATGGAGAAATGGTTCCCGATGATGCAAAAGTTACAGAATTTGTAAATGAGCTTTCAAAGAAGTACGATACTTTTAAAGGAACGCGTGAGTTTAACGCAACTGACATTGGAAAAGTAAGAGTTACTGGTGGAATTTATGGTTGGTTAACAGACATTGACAAGACAAAAGAAGAGCTTATTGCAGCACTTAATGCAAAAGAAGATAAAGAACTGACACCAGTTTATAAACTTACTGCAAATAGCAGAGCTGTAAATGACTTGGGAAACACTTATATTGAAGTGGATCTTGCAAGACAAATGCTGTGGCTATACAAAGATGGACAGATGATTTTAAAGACAAATGTTGTGTCTGGAAACCCAACAAGGGGAAACGGCACTCCTACTGGAACTGATAAAATTTGGTCTCGTGAGACAGATAGATATCTTACTGGAGAGGATTACAAATCCAAGGTAAGTTATTGGCTTCCAATTAACTGGAGCGGAGTGGGCCTTCACGATGCAAGCTGGAGAGGTAGTTTTGGTGGAAATAATTATAAGACAAATGGTTCTCACGGCTGTGTGAATATACCTCCGTCTCAAATGCCACAAATTTTCCAAAATACTTTTAACGGTATGCCCGTAGTAGTTTATGATTCTAGTACACAAAAAGTAAACTAAACTTGTAAATGTTTCTACAAGTGGTATAATTAAATTAAGATATAAAATATTTATTAAATCTTCAGGGTGAGGTGCAATTCCTAACCGGCGGTAAAGTCCGCGAGCGCAAGCTGAATTGGTGAGATTCCAATACCGACAGTTAAAGTCTGGATGATAGAATGATTTAATCTTTAACCCCGAAGATTCGGGGTTTTTTAATGCCCCAATTGGAGGTAAAATGAATAAAGTTAATGTAAGAACGTGTTCAAGAACGAGAAACATAACAAAAGTATCAATGTTATCTGTAATTGCATTCATACTTATGTATTTTCAGTTTCCACTGGCCTTTGTTGCGCCAAGCTTTATGCAGCTAGATATTTCTGATCTACCGGTGCTAATGGGAGCATTTACACTAGGACCAGTTTATGGAATAATTATAGCTTTTTGTAAAAACATCTTGGTCCTACTATTAAAAGGCACAATGACTGCGGGAGTTGGTGAGCTTTCAAACTTCATCATTTCTGCAACATTTGCTTTTGTGTCAAGCTTAATTTACAACAAAAAGAAAACTTATAAGAGAGCAATTATTTCTCTATCTGTTGGAGTTTTAGCTATGACAGCTTTGGCAATGCTTTCAAATTACTTTGTAGTATTTCCACTTTATGGAAAAGTAATGCCAATGGATGCAATCATTGCCATGGGAAATGCAATTACACCAAGAATAAATGATTTGTTTTCAATGATGATTTATTCTGTCCTTCCTTTTAACTTAATAAAAGGCTTCACAACTTCGGCTGTGATGATGTTAGTATATAAAAGAGTGAGTCCACTTTTTAAAAATTGATTATGTTTAATTTTTAGGTGAATTGTCCGCGGATGATTCACCTTTTTTAAAGGAGTTATATATGAAATTATTATGTGCAGGACCAACTTCAATAAATATAAAGGTCCTTAAAAAAATGGGAGAGTCACTGACTAATCCAGACCTTGATCCAGAGTACGAAGTATTCCACAGAAATATGGAAAAGAAAATTTCCAAACTTTTAAAAACTGATGCCACATCTTTTGTAATGCTTGGCGAAGGCATGCTTGGACTTGAAGCAGCAGTTTTAAACTTAATTGAAGAGGGCGAGAGAGCTCTTGTTATTTACAATGGAATATTTGGCGAGGGATTTGCTGATTTTGTAAAATTCTACGGAGCAGAGCCTGTAATGTATAAAGATGATTTTAGACGTGGAATAAATTTAGAAAAATTAGAAAAATTCCTAGAAAAAGATCACGACTTTAAAATTGCGACAATGGTTCACTGTGAAACACCGTCAGGGATTACAAATGACATAAAAGGAATTTGTGCTTTATTAAAAAAATACGGAATACTTACAATTGTGGACACAGTATCTGGAATGGGCGGAGAAGAATTTAACTTCGACGAGTTTAAAGTTGATATTGCCCTTGGCGGTTCACAAAAATGCCTTTCTGCACCAACGGGACTTAGCCTTATCACAATTTCTGAAGACGCAAAAGAGGCAATTAAAAATAGAAAAACTAAAGTGCCAAGCTTTTATATGAATTTTGAAAATTATTATGCTTACGACACAAGCTCTGGCTTTGCATTTCCATATACAATGAACGAAAACTTAGTCTACGCACTTAACGAAGCGCTAGATATAACTTTATCTAAAGACTATATAGGACTTCACAAAAAATATGCAAATGCTACAAGAGATGCCTTCACAAAGGCTGGGCTTGAGCTCTATCCACTTGATAGTTATTCAAACACGGTGACTGCAGTTTTGGCTCCAGAAGGACACACTAGCGGCGAAATCTTCGATGCACTTAAAGAAAGAGGAATAATGATTTCAAAAGGAGCAGGGGAGCTTTCAAACAAAATTTTTAGAATTGGGCACATGGGAAATAATATCTCTCATGATAACTTTGTAGAACTTTTCGGCGAGCTCGATGAAGTATTTAAAGAGCTAAATATAAAAACAAAAGCTTCTTTATTAGAAGAATTTAAAAAATCTTTAGGAGAATAAAAATTATTATAATATTGAGTCCTCGGAGAAATCCGGGGATTTTTTAGTGCAGAAATTTTTAAATTTTAATTAGTCTATTGTGAGTCTCTTATTTCTTCAAATCATTTAAACTCACAACTTATATTTGACGAAATTTTCAGCAAAAAATTATTTTATATCAAACTCAATTAATTCTAACTTCTTACATCATTAGAGAATCTTAAATCACAATTCTCTATTTTCTATATTTAGCTAAATTCCAAGCAATAATTATTTTATATTAAACTTAATTCGTACATAAATTTTAATACATGATCAAAAATTAGGTATTGCAAATTTTTTGAAGAAAAAATAATAGCCCAATCTACATGCAAATCGCATAAAATTAAAAAAATAAAAAAATTTTTAATAAAGCTATTGCAAAATTAAAAATAGGGTTATATAATCATATTGTACTAAGGAAGTAATACAACAATACAACGATACAAAAATAGTGGAGGTGAACTTATGGATTTTGACAACAAGAGGCCTATTTATATTCAACTGCTTGAAGATTTTAAACTTAAAATTTCGGGAAAGGAATGGCTGCCTGGACAAAAAATTGATACGGTAAGAAACTTAGCAGACACCTATAAAGTAAATCCAAATACTGTACAAAGGGCGCTTCAGGAGCTTGAACGAGAGGGCCTTGCAGAGGCAAATAGAACTGTAGGAAGGTTTGTAACTACAAATAAAGAGCTAATAGATAAACTTGCAAATTCTGCCTTCTATGAAGCTTGTGACGGACTTATTGATGTGGCAAAGACGCTTGAGATAAATAAAGAAAAATCCATTAAAATGTTAGACGAATATTGGAAAGAGGGGGAGAACAATGAACGCGATTGAAATTCATAAGCTAAACATGAGCTACAAGCACAAAGTATTAAACGATTTGGATTTAAATCTTGAATACGGACAAATCGTTGGACTTGTCGGCGAAAATGGAACGGGAAAATCGACACTACTTAGAATACTTGCAGGTCTTGAGATGACTTATAAGGGAGATGTAAAGGTAAACGGCGAAAAGCCAGGAGCTAGTTCAAAATCTTATGTATCTTATCAACCTGATAAATTTAGTCTAGACGAGAGCCTTTCTGTAAAGGAGACAATGGATACTTATAAATTATTTTTTGATGACTTTGATGATAAGAAATTTAAAACTCTACTTGCAGACTTTAAGCTTCCCTTTGATTCAAAAATTAAAGAGATGAGTAAGGGTATGAAGGACAAAATACAAATAGCCCTTTCTCTTTCAAGAAATGCAAAAATATTTTTATTAGATGAACCAATATCAGGCGTGGATCCATCTTCTAGAAAAATTATAATCGATGCAATACTTAAAAACTTTGACGAAAATTCTCTTCTTATTATTTCTACACATTTAATAAATGCCATCGAGCCTCTCTTAGATAGAGTAGTATTTTTATCAGATGGAAAGATTTTCTTAAATGAATCAGTTGATTATATTAGAGATGAGAAGAAAATGAGCATAGAAGATTACTTTACGGAGGTGTTCTAATGGGAAAATTATTGGGCTATCAGCTAAAGACTCACTTTAAAAAGAATTGGTTTCTAGTAGTTCTGCCAATACTTTTGATTATAATAAATCTTGTGACAAGAACTTTTACAGACAGTGGCTATGCAAATGTGGCAGCGGGAATAATTTTTATAATAGGACTAGTGGTTTATGGAGCAGCGGCAATAGTTATTATAGTAAGTGACTACAACAGATTTTATGGAAAGGAAGCACTCTTTTACAATTCTCTTCCAGTAACAGCAGGACAAATAACTTTTGCAAGAGTTCTATATTACTTTATATTATTTTTTGTGCACACATTAATATGGATAATAAACTTTGTGGCATTTGTAATCATTAATGGTTTTTCAGATAATCCTGACTTCTTAGAAGAGCTTCCAATGGTTAAAGAAGAAATCATGAGAAGATTAAGCCTCGTTACACCAAAACATGTGGGCATAATAATTTTATTAATAGTGATATTTTCTGCATATGGCATAGGGAAATTTATGTTTGCAATATCAATTAGTGGAGAGAAAAAATTAAACAAGATGGATTTTGGTGGAGCGGTTCTCTGTTACATTATAATCACTGCACTATCTAATTCAGTAATTATTCCTTTTGTAAATAGAATTTCAACAAATAGGTTTGATATAGTTCCATTTCCAGGAGATTCACTTACACTTAACTTGCCAATATTATTTATATATTCACTGCTTGGCATGCTGTTTCTTCTTGGTACCTACTTCGAACACAAGAGGAGAGTATCAGTTAGTTAAACAAAATAGCAAGAAAAAAAAGAGATTGGGTAAAACCAATCTCTTTTAATATACTTAAAAAAATTATTCTTCAGATTCGCCTTCGTCTTCAGTTTCAGAAACTGTAGGAACATCAGCTGCATCTGCTGATTCTTCTTCAGCTTCTTCTTCAGCAACGTCAGTTGGAGCAACAAGTGATGCAACAACTTCATTTTCATCTTCGTGAATTTGAATATTTTCGTCTTGGAAGATGTCAAGGTCTTTAATTTCCATTACATCTCCGATTTGCATGTCAACTACATTGACAACAGCTTCTGATGGAAGATATTTTGGAAGACAAGTAACTTCGATTTCGTTTATTACTTGGATAAGTGAAGATGGTTGAACACGTACATCGTCTCTTCCTTCAAGAACAACTGGAACAGCTACAGTGATTTCTTCGTTCATATCGATTTCGAATAAGTCAAAGTGAACCATTGCGTTTTTAATTGGGTGCATTTGAACTTCTTTGAAAAGAACTGAAGTGTCTTTTCCGTCAACTTCGATTTCAAAAATGTTTGAATATCCTTCTTGAGAGAAGATTTTTAATAAATCTTTTTCTTCACCTTTAAGAAGAACAGCTTCTTGTCCTTTTGAGTACATAACTCCAGGAACGATTCCTTCTGCTCTTAACTTGTCTACTTTATTTTTACCTTTTGAGTCTCTTTTTTGTAAAACTATTTTCATATTAACCTCCAAAATTTATTTAATTATACCTGAACCCAGACATATTTCTCCATCATAAAAAACACAAACTTGTCCAGGGGTAACACCCTTTAAGGGATTTTCTAACTTAACTATATATTTGCCATTTTCGTTTACTAAAACGGCTTTCTCGTCCTTAGCTCTGTATCTTATTTTAACAGAAGCATTAAGTGGTAGGCAAGGCGTATCTGTAATCCAGAAAAGATCTTCAACTTCGAATTCTTTTTTGTATAAAATTGGATTATTAACTCCTTGAGCTACTATTAAAAGATTATTTTTTAAATCCTTATCAGCTACAAAGAAAGGCTCACCGCTACCAACGCCGCCAATTCCTATACCTCTTCTTTGGCCAATTGTGTAGTGCATAAGACCAGAATGTTCGCCTAGAACATTTCCATCTACATCGACTATTTTTCCTGGCTTAGTAAAAAGAAATTGGTCGAGAAATTCATTAAAATCTCGCTCGCCTATAAAACAAATTCCAGTGGAATCTTTTTTCTTAGCAGTAGAAAGTCCATATTTCTTTGCAATCTCTCTAACTTCACTTTTTTGAAGATCTCCAACGGGGAAGAGAGTTTTAGCAAGAGCAGAAGACTTTACTCGAGATAAAAAATAGGACTGATCTTTATTGTTATCCAAACCTCTAGCCAAGTATGTTTTGCCGTCTATCTTTTTTGTCCTAGCATAATGTCCCATCGCAATATAATCTGCATCAAAGTCCATAGCATAATCTAAAAAAGCTTTGAATTTAATCTCTGTATTGCACATGACATCAGGATTTGGAGTTCTGCCTTTTTTGTATTCACTTAAAAAGTAGGAAAAAACTTCATCTCTGTATTCTTTTTCGAAGTTGACAGTAAAATATTTAATGCCAAGCTGTGAGCATACAGAAACAACGTCAATATAATCTTCTCTTGCTGTGCACATGCCATCGTCTTCTGCCCAGTTACGCATAAAAACAGCCGTAACATCGTAACCTTGCTCTTTTAGAAGAGCTGCTGCAACAGAAGAATCTACGCCACCACTCATGCCGAGAATAACTTTTTTTCCTTTTTGCATTATAACCTCCAATCCATTGAATTAACAATAAAATATTATACAATAGTTGTGTCAAAAAAGCTATACTTTTTCTATAAAATCCCACTATTTGCCAACTTAACCCATATTATAATAAAAAATAATAAGATTTGTCACGAAAAAAATTGAAAAAATTTATTTTATAAAAACGCAAATAAAAAAATGAAAAACGATTGACAAAGCGAATATTATAGAGTAAAATATATTCTTTTATTTGACATTTTTTGCAATATGTCTTATAATATTACTGTGTTTTACTATGTTCATTTAGAAGGAAGGAATCTCATTATGAATCAAATGGAAATAATAAGAAGAGAATTGGAAAGTCATATCGGCAAAAGAGTAATAGTTAAGGCAAATAAAGGGAGAAAGAAAATAGTTACTAGAAGAGGCTATTTAAAGGCAACTTATCCAAGTCTTTTCGTAGTAGATGTTTATAACGGAGACGAAGTAGTGACAGTGTCCTACACTTACTCAGATGTCCTAACTTCTACTGTAAAAGTAACTGTTCTTGAAGAAGATGTGACTTTTAAGGATGTTAAAGAAGCAAAAATGATTTCTTAATGTGGACATTCTTTTATTGGTGCAGCTAGTCTGCACTTTTTTTATGCAATAATCACAGATATTTTATATTCAGTGGATTTGTGATATCATTTATATGAATATTAACAAACGAGGTTTTAAATGGAAACTCTAAAAACAATTTTAAAAAGCATTGATTACATGAGCGACTTAACTACTATATGGTATATGCTCATGCAGTTTATAATAGTCTACATTTCGTATAAGCAAAATAAAAAAGGAAGATACGCTCTTGGATTCTTCCTCATGTTAATTCTACTTGTATTTAATTATATTTATCTCTCAGCTTTCTATAGATTAAATATTTAAAACTAAACTAAAAGAAAATTAAAACATAACAAAAGGCTCCGTCAAAAATGGCAGAGCCTTTCTTTTAATTAATTAAAAAATTGTGATAAGAAAATTATAATTATCGCAATTGGAGTAATGTATTTTATACTTACTCGCATCCATGATTTTACAAAATTACTTTTAATGTTACTTGCCTTTATTACATTGTCAATTTTCCAAACATAACCTGCAAAAATTGCAATTGCAAAACAAGAAATTACCAGTACATAATTTGATTCGAATATATCCAAAAATCCAAAGATAGCATCATTATAAATTGAGAAGTATGCCACTATTAGAATTGGAATTGCACATATAATGATTGCTGGAATTCTTTTAATATTATATTTTTCAGTCACAAGACCGATTATTGCCTCAAATACTCCAACAGAAGATGTAAAAGCTGCAATGTAGAATCCTAAATAAAATAGAATTGATAAAAATCTGCCGCCAACTACTAAGTTAAATGCGTTTGGAAGAGTTATAAAACTTAAATTTACTCCTTCTGCGACGTCTAAGTTTGTAGCAAAGACGAAAGGAAGAATCATCATTCCTGCAAATATTCCTGCGAAGATTAGTGATACGCAAATCATTGATGAGGATTTAAAAATATTTTCTTTTGGATCTTTAATATAAGAACCAAAAACCATTGAGCCGAGCATGCCAAGCCCCAAGGCAAAAAATGCTTGACCAAGACATGTTATTAGAGACTTTATATTAAATTTACTAAAGTCTGGCAAAAATAAAAATTTAACGCCTTCGACTGCGTTAGGTAGTCTTAAAATTGAAAATATAATTACTAGCATAATTGCAAAAAGTGCTGGAAGTAAAATTTTTGAAATTCTCTCTACGCCCTTTTGAACGCCAAAAATTAAAACACTGATATTTAAAACTAAATTAATTATAAAAAATAAAAATACTTGAGATTTGTCAGCATTGTAATTTTCAAAATAACTAACTACGCCTTCTGGGCTAAGACCCATAAAATCTCCAGTAAAACTAGAAATTAAGTATTTAAAAATCCATGAATAAATAGGAGCAGTGTAGCCAAGAATTAAAAATGCAGCTAATAGATGAATGTATCCTGCTAAATAAAATTTTGAATTAGGAGCAATGCTCTTATAAGCATCTATTGCAGTTTTTTGTGTGTGAAAGCCTATTGCAACTTCACTTGTCATAAGTGGGATTCCAATTACTAAAATAATTGCAATGTACATTAAAATAAAAACAGCCCCACCGTTCTCATAAGCTACATAGGGAAATCTCCACAAAGATCCAATCCCAAGAGCTAGTCCTATTGCCACGAGTATAAAGCCCCATATGGAACTAAATCCCTCTTTGTTACTCAAATTATCACCCTTTCTGAAAGAAACTTTCTATAATTATATAACAAAATTGATAAATATGTTGAATTATTTACAAATTTTCATAGATTAAATATAGATGAAATATTGTCACCTTTGAATTATAATTATTTAAAGAGGTGTGAGATGATAAATAAAAGAGCTGCTGCAAAAATAAATCTTTCTTTAGATGTTTGTAAGAAAAGAGACGACGGATATCACGATATAAAGACCTTAATGGTTATGACAAATTTATGCGACGATATGAAATTTTCTAAATCAGATAAAGTGTCGATTACACCAGAATTTGATTTTCCAATGGAAGAGAATTTTATTTATAAGGCTTATCTAAAATTAAAAGAATACATAGGGCGTGACATTCCATTTAACGTGCAAATTGAAAAAAATATTCCAGAGGCAGCAGGTCTTGCTGGTGGAACATCGAATGGAGCAGCAACTTTTTATGCACTTAATGAACTTTATAAATTAAACTTAAAAAAAGAGGAACTAATAGAGCTTGCAAGACCAATGGGAGCAGACTTCACCTACATGATGACTGGAGGTTTTGCCCTTGCAACTGGTATCGGAGATAAACTTGAAGCTTTAGATGATATTTATTTAAAAAATGTACTTCTAGTAAACCCAGGAATAAAGATTTCCACACCAGAAGTGTATCAGAAAATAAAAATTAAAGATGAAAGAATTGATTTTGATAAAGTTATTAAGTCTCTTAGAGATCTAAACATTGATAACTTAAACAGGTACATGGGTAACAGTATGGAAGAAGTTGTGTTTTCTATGCATCCTGAAGTAAAAGAAATAAAACACAAAATAATTGATATGAATGGAGCTTCTCTAATGAGCGGAAGCGGATCGACAGTTTTTGGAATTTTTGAAAATAGAAGTGAGCTTGATGAGGCATACTCTTATTTTAAAGAGAAGTATGACCTAAGCTTTAAAACAAAGGCGGGCGGAAATTATGGCAGTTTTTGATACTGGTCCCGGCATAGTAGGACTCTATGAATATAAAAAGGACCTGTTAAACTACTATATCGACGACAGATATGAATATTACGGCCTCTACGATAGGAAAGAGGTTTCTAATAGAATAGAGTACTTGAGGAAGTTTTTTAAAAAAGATAAAAAAATCTATGTGCTTGAATTTGACGCTATAAATTCTTTCAAAAATATCAAAGGCGCAGAATTTGGTAAAGAGTCTTTGACAAAAAATTTAAAAAATCAAAGTGTTCTTTGTCTTTGCTCCCATCTTACGAAGATGGAGAGGACTCTAGATGAGTTTTCCGATACAGAAATAGATTACTTTGAAGTGCCGCTACTTATAAATGCGTGCAACGATCAGGTTGCAGAAGAGATTGTGGAATTGATATGTAATGAATACTTTAAAGATTTTGACTTTTCAAAGTACTCAATGATTTTTTTGGCATCAAGTGGACTTCATCTCAGAAGGGAATTCTTTAGAGACTATTTTAAAAGAGACATTTTTACAAATGTGGATGCTGTAATAGAAGATTACAAGTATGAGAAGGAGAATTTAATCAGGGACTATTTTTATGTGACAGGTTCTAAAATGAGATTTTATTCTCGAGCAGAAAAGTATCTTCGCGATAAAAAAGTACTTAAAGATAGACAGTTACTAAATGTGTCGAAGATAAATTTTAACAATAAAAAAAGCCCCTAAGGGCAAAATATGTAGCCATGCACCCTACGTCGAATAGTAACTTCACACGTTACCCCTGCAGTTAACTCAGACCAGGCTAGTCTGCGGCACACAAGAAATCTTACTTAGTGCTGCTTCGATCAAGACCTGACACGGTTCATAAGCACCTGTTGCGCAGGACCAGATCCTCAACGCCACTTACAGGGGGCAGTCTATAAAATTAAAATCCTCGGTAGGGAATTCAGTCCTGCTGTAGCGAATCGCAGGTACAGGACATCGCTAATTTCCCACCTAGCATGGCAATGGCGGAGAGAGGGGGATTCGAACCCCCGATACACTTTCATGTATACTCGCTTTCCAGGCGGGCTCCTTCAACCTCTCGGACATCTCTCCACAGTCTAGATAGATATTTTACACGATAATTATTTTAAAGTCAAGATAAAGGTGATTTAATGAATACTAAACAAAGAGTGTTAAAAGCACTTGAAGAAAATAGAGCAAATTACGTCTCTGGACAAGACTTAGCAGACAAATTAAATATTACAAGGACTTCTGTATGGAAGGCAATTAATTCCTTAAAAGAAGAAGGTTTTGAAATAGAATCTCTCACAAAAAAGGGATATAAGTTAGTAGAAGATGATGACAATTTATCAGTTGCAGGAATTAGAAAAGGTCTAAGAGATGAATTAAAAGATATAAATATAAAAGTCTTCGATTCAATAGACTCAACTAATACTGAAGCAAAGAGAATGTTATATTCAGAAGAAGTAGATAACTTTACAGTTCTTGTTGCAAATGAACAAACTGGAGGCAGGGGCCGAAGAGGTAGAAATTTCTCATCTCCAAAGGGAACAGGAATTTATTTTTCTATAATATTTCACCCAGAAGAAACATTTGATATATCCTACTTCGATTTGGTGACAGTAAGGGCCGCAGTTTCTGTTGCTCAGGGAATAGAAGAATCTACGGGAGTAAAGAGTGAAATAAAATGGGTAAATGACATTTTTGTAAACAAGAAAAAAGTTTGTGGAATACTTTCAGAACTAGATGCAGATTTTGAGACAAAAACTGTCAAGTCCATTATCGTCGGTTGTGGAATCAATGTAAACGAACCAAAGGGCGGATTTAATGAAGATTTACAAAATATCGCAGGCTTTGTAGGCACAAATATAATAAGAAACGAAATACTAGCTAAAATTTTGAATAAATTTTATCACAACTATTACGAAGAAACGGAAGAAAATATTTTAAAATACTATAAAGAGAATTCACTTGTCCTTGGAAAAAATTTAACATTTATAAAAAACGACGAGAAATTTACTGGAATTGGCAAGGACATAAACGAAAAGGGAAACTTAATTGTAGAGACAGAAAATGGTATTATGACTCTATCAAGCGGCGAAGTTTCTGTAAGAGGATATTTAAAGTAGAGTCTATAAACTTTTAAATGATTTTAAATTATAGTATAATATATTGAATAAACAGGTATAGGAAGGCTTAAATATGAAGAGTTATTTGTTAGATGAAGTAACTAAAATAGAAAATAAAATATCCTTTGGAATGCCGGGACATAAGGGAAAACAATTTTTTGACTTAGATACAAAAAAAGATGTGACAGAAATTTTAGATACAGATAATTTATTAAATCCAAGGGGAGCTATTTTAAAATTAGAAAATCAAATTAGAGACATTTATGGCTCTAAAGAATCTTTTTTAATAATTAACGGATCGACAGGTGCACTTCATACGGCAATTTCTATTGCAACAAATAAGGGAGACAATGTTCTTGTGCAAAGACAGTGCCACAAGAGCGTCTACAATGCACTGATATTAAATGAACTAAACCCAGTATATCTTGAGACTGTCTACGACAAAAATCAGGCACTCTTTTTTGGAATTACAGAAGAAGAGCTTAGGGAAAAAATTAAGGGAAATAACATCAAGGCATGTGTACTTACTAGTCCAAATTTTTATGGTGGCATTTTAAAATTAAAAGAACTTATAAAAATTTTGCACGATAATAACATCACCGTAATCGTAGATGAAGCACATGGTGCACATCTATATTTTATGGATCTTAAAAAGTACAGCGCAATAGAAGCTGGTGCCGATCTCGTAATTAATTCAACACACAAAACTATACCTTCGTTTACACAAACTGCGCTGCTTCACTTAAATTCAGATAAATTTACAAGACGCGAAGTAATGGATCATATAAATCTCTACCACACAACATCTCCATCTTATCTTTTAATGCTCTCAATTGAAGCTGGAATTAAATATATGGAGGAAATCGGAAGAGATGAAATTTTAAATAGAATAGAAGATTTAAATAAATTAAAAGAAGAGATAAATTATTCTATAAATTTTGAACACGAAACTATTGCTGCAAATGATCCGCTTAAGTTTTTGTTTAGAGTAAGAGGCTTAAAGGGCGAAGAACTTTTAAAGAAATTCTTGTATGATAAAGATATAAGACTTGAGATGGCAGATTTATATTATGCCCTTGCAATTATTTCTCCAATTAATACAAGTGAGGAGATTAAAGCTTTAAAAAATGCAATAAAAGAACTTGACTCAGGTTCATACGAAGAAATTCGTCCTATAGAATTTGCCTTGCCAGAAAAAGTCATGACTCCAAGAGAAGCCTTTGAGGGCGAGATGGAAATTATTGACTTTAGAGATGCAGAGGGAAGAATTTCTAAAAATATTGTTGCAGCTTATCCGCCTGGAGTTCCTATAATAAGTTTTGGTGAGGTTTTTTCAAAAGACGTAATCGAAAATATTATAGAGCTTAAAGAGGCAGGTATAGAAGTAGTTGGAATGGAAAATGATACAGTAGAGGTTATTAAATGAGTCTTTTTATAACATTTGAAGGACCTGATGGGTCGGGCAAATCAACAATGGCAAATCTTATTTATGAGGAACTTTTAAAAAGAAATGTATCTGTCATAAAGACGAGAGAGCCTGGTGGCACGCGAATTGGTGAAAAAATTAGAGATTTGATTTTGGATAATGATCTCTCTGAGATGAACATGAGGACAGAAGCACTACTTTATGCAGCATCGCGTGCACAACATGTGGAAGAAAAAATAAAGCCGAATTTGGAAAAGGGAGTCACAGTTTTGTGCGAAAGATTTGTTCTTTCATCCCTTGCATATCAAGGTTTTGCAAGGGGACAAAAAATTGAAGAGATTCAGGCGATAAATGACTTTGCAACAGATTTTTTTGAACCTGACATTGTATTTGTTTTTAAGACAGATAAAATAACTCTAGGAAGAAAAGACAAAGGATCTTATGACAGGCTGGAACTTGAATCTACAGATTTTCACAAAAAAGTTACCAAATTTTATAATAGCTTAGAGAAAAAGGACAATTACTTTTTCATCGACGCAAGTAGGAGCATCGAAGAAGTATTTAAAGACTGCATGAGCGTTTTAGAAAGTGAGGGAGGCTTAAGTTGAAACTTATAATAGCCATAGTTCAAGATATTGACAGCGAAAATTTAATAGAAAAATTAAACGAAGAAGGCTTTAAAGTTACTAAAATTTCTTCAACTGGAGGATTTTTAAAGTCTGGAAACGTCACTTTGCTTTCAGGTATTGATGATGATAGATATGATGAATACATGAAAATTTTGGAAAAGAATTCCAAACAGCGTGAAGTTAAAAGAACGATACAACCTGTAAACATTCCAGGACAAGCTCTAATATCTGTTCCAATTGATGTAAAAGTTGGCGGAGCGAGTATTTTTGTCATGAATGTTGTAGATTTTAAGAGATACTAGGTGATAAATATGAAAATGATAATTGCGATTGTGCAAGATAAATATATAGATGATTTAATAGATAGATTTTTAGACGAAGATATTTATGTAACTAGACTTTCTTCAACTGGTGGATTTTTTAAATCTGGAAACTCAACACTTTTATTAGGTTGCAAAGAAGAAGAGTTAGAAAAAATTGACAATATCTTTAGAGAAGTGACTAAGGAAGAGGAAGTCCATTCTGAAAAGGGAGACTTCAAAATTTCTGGTGCCACAATTTTTGTAGTGGATCTTGAAGACTCAAAAAGAATCTGATGTTTCTAGAAAATATTGAAATATTAAATGAACTAGAAAGAGATATCAGTGGCGATAAAGTTAGCCACGCCTACTTATTTTATGGGCCAAAGGGAATAGGCAAATTTTCTCATGCTAAAAATTTTGCAAGGTCAATTTTAGAAGAAAATAGCGAGCAGGTAAAATATTTTAGCGGAATAGATGCTTATAGCGACCCAGACCTTGACATAATAAAAAGCGACGTATCAATTAAAAAGATGGAGATTGAGGAAATAATAGAAAAATCTTTCTCCAAGCCTTTTAGCAAAAGACATAAGGTCGTAATAATTGATGATTTTGACAAAGTGACTGTTGAAGGTCAGAATGCTTTTTTAAAGACATTAGAAGAGCCCATGGAATATCTCATTATAATTCTAGTTGTAAGCAATTTTAAAAAAGTTCTACCTACAATTACATCAAGGTGTAAAATTTTAAAGTTTAGAGAGATTGACGAAGATAGAATAGAAAAGCTGCTTCTCTTTCAAGGGGCATCTGATGCAAATGCAAAACTATTTGCAAGACTATCTCACGGCAATGTGTCTCTTGCGCTTAAGTATGCAAAAGATCCATACATGATTCAGATAAGAGAAGATTTAATTCAAATTATAGACTCAGTTATAAGAAAAAGTGGATATTTGTTTGGCAAAAAAGATTTTTTTAAAGACAATAAAGATATTATAGATGATATTTTAAATTTTTTCCTAATTTGGTATAGAGATCTGCTCTTTATGAAACTGGGAAAGGAAGAACTTATTATTAATTTAGATAAAATGGATTTATTGAGAATTCAAAATGTATCACTTGAAGATTCAATGAAGGGCTACGATTCGGTGATAAAATCAATCGAGAGATTAGATAAAAATATAAACTTTGATCTGAATATAGAAAAGCTACTCATGGAATTAGGGGGATTTAGATGATAGATGTAGCAGGTGTTAGATTTAAGAGAACTGGCAAAATTTATTTTTTTGATCCAGCAGACTTAGATATAAAATTATATGATGATGTAATAGTTGAAACTGTTAGAGGTTTGGAATATGGAAAAGTTATGACTCTTAAGGAGATTGATGAAAATTCAATTAAGGGCGAGCTTAAACCTGTAATAAGAGTTGCAACTTTTGAAGATAAAAACATAAATATAGAAAACAGAAACAGCGCAAGAGAGGCAATAATAATTTGCGAACAGAAGGTAGAAGAATTTGGACTTGGAATGAAACTCATCTCTTGTGAATATACATTTGACAGATCTAAACTACTTTTCTATTTTTCAGCAGATGGAAGAGTTGACTTTAGAGAACTTGTTAGAGAACTTGCTTCAATTTTTAGAACTAGAATTGAGCTTAGACAAATCGGAGTTCGCGACGAGGCAAAATATATTGGAGGACTTGCAAGTTGCGGAAGAGAAACTTGTTGTTCATCATTTTTATCAGAGTTCTCACCAGTTTCTATAAAAATGGCAAAGGACCAAAGCATGAGCTTAAATCCTACAAAGATATCGGGACTTTGTGGAAGACTGATGTGCTGTTTAAAATATGAGCAAGAGGGTTACGAGTGCATCAACAAAAGAATTCCAAGAATTGGTGAAGTAGTTATAACACAAAGAGGCAAGGGAACTGTTGTGTCCACTTACACAATTCAAGAACTTGTAAAAGTTATTTTTGAAAATCAAGACGGCAACGATATTGAATATTTTGAACTTGACGAAATAAAGAGAACTAGGGAATTTAACAAGCATTTTATCGAAGAGTCCAATTATTTAAATGTAGAAGAATACAACGAAGAAGAATTAGTTGAATTGGAGAGGGATTAGGGATAAGCAGGGCTTATCCCCATTATTATGAAATTAAATAATTTATTAATTAAAATAGGGAACAAAATAAATATATTTTTCCAAAAACATTTTGGCAAAACTTCTAGCTTTAAAATAATAGTTTTATTTTTAGCAGGAGTTCTTATTGCGTCAAATTTTTATTATTATATCTATGACTTAGGTGTGAATGTATTTTTAGCCTTTGCTATTACAACAGTTGTATCGTTCATACTTTTATTCTTAATATATTTAATTTTAAGACATGTATTAGTATTATTTAGACGGATTAAGACAAAAAACTTGGCAATCTATATTATTTTTGCAGTAGTTTTGTACAAAATTTATGACGACGCACTTTATACAATAGAGCTTGATAAAAAATTTATTTTCTTAGGATTACTTATATTTTTTGTTGTGACAGTTGCCTTCGCAAAATCAGCAATTTCTTTTTTTAAAAACAAGAAGAAGGCTGCACTGATTTTTTTAATACCGACAGCGTGCGCACTCGTTGCGACAATATATTTTCTAGCTATGCCTGGATTTGACAATAAATTTATTCACGAACTGGACGTAGAAAAAAATAAAATTGCAGCAAAATCTGAAAAATACGAAGTAGAAGTCGTGGACTATGAGGGAAATGACTACAACTTGATGAAGTATGTAAATTATTCTGGTAAGAAGAAAAAGCTTAGAGACATGTACTTTAAGAGGGGACTTAATGAGGCAAAATTAATTGGAAGAGCTTATCTCCCAAAGGGAAAAGACAATGCTCCAGTTCTTTTTGTTGCACACGGAAATCACAGATTTACAACAGAAAACTACTTGGGATACGACTACTTAGGTGAATATTTGGCAAAACGCGGCTTCGCAGTTATTTCTGTTGACATGAACATTTTAAATGGATTTTATAAAATTAGTCTTTCAAATGAAAATGATGCGCGCGGAATCTTGTTATTAGAAAATATTTCTCACATTTTAAATGAGAACAACAATAAAAATTCTAAATTTTATAAGAGAATTGACAAAAATAACATTGCACTCTTGGGACATTCGCGTGGTGGAGAAGCTTGTGCCATTGCATATAATTATAACGAGCTTACAAAGCTTCCTGAAGATGGAAATAAGTCTCTTGACTATGGCTTTAACATAAAGGGAGTTATTGAAGTTGCACCTACTTATGACCAGTACAGTCCTGGTGGAAAGTATGTAACTTTAAAAGATGTAGATTTTCTATCAATTGCAGGGACAAATGATGCAGATGTGAGTACATTTGAGGGAATGATGATGTATGACAATGTATTTTTCTCAGATAATTCAGATAAATTTAAATCTGCAGTGTATGTTGGATATGCAAATCACGGACAGTTTAACTCGCGATGGAATGATTTTGACACTGATCCTCTTAAGGGCTGGCTATTAAACAGAAAAGAATTAATAAGCGAAAAAGATCAGCAAGAAATTATTTCTCTTTATGTAAATGAATTCTTAGAAAACTGTTTCGAGTTAAGTTACAATAGAGAATTATTTAAAAATGGACCAGACGAGTATAGCGACTTTCCAGTTACAAATTACTATTCAAGGTATGGCGAAAGCGACACAGTAGATGTTGCAAACTTTGAAGAGGACTACTCACTTACAACTGCAAGTGATGAAAACTTAAGGATCAGTTACGATAAACTCTATAAAATTTTGGAGAAAAATCACAAATATGGTTCTGGCTCATCAAAATCAACAGCAGTCTTTATTGGATCAAACAAAGGTGGAAGCTACAGAATTCATGTAAATAACGAAGAAGAGAAAAATTATGGAAGGACTTTTAATTTCGACATAGAAAACTTAAGTAACAAAGATATATCTGATAATATTGTGATAAAACTTCAGGACACTTGGGGAAATTCCGCAAGCCTTAAAGTATCAGATTATAAAAAGTTAACACCAAGCACAAAATCTTATATTTACAAAGCAGATTATTTGACTGGCGATTCTGTAACGAGACAAACTCCTCAGACAGTAATAATTCCAATGGATGATTTTAAAAAGAAAAATGCAGAAATTAATTTAAATGATCTTAATTTAATAGAATTTTATTTCGCAGGAGATGTAAATATATCTCTTGACAATATTAGTTTTACGAAATAATAAATGTAAAGGTTTATAATATTTAAACTGGGGTATATAAATATAGCGAACATAATTAATGTTCTTAAGGACGTCCATTGAATTTAAAAGGGCGTGCCATTATATATATTTATTTATCTAGGAGGAAACTAATAATGAGTAAACTTAACGATGCAATTAACAAACAGTATAATTTTGAAATAGAGTCTGCATATCTTTATGTGTCAATGGCACATTATATGGAAGAAAAAGGAATGAGCGGATTCGCACACTTCTTCTTAAAACAAGCACATGAAGAAATTGAACATGCAGAAAAAATGAGTCACTATCTATTCTCAATAGATGAAAAACCAACTCTTGAAGCTATCAAAAAACCACAAGAAGAATTCGGAAACTTCACAGAAACATTTAAAGCAGCTTATGAACACGAACAAGAAGTTACAAAAAGAATTAACGAACTTTATGACTTCTCAATAGAAGAAAATGACCACAAAGCTACTTCAATGTTACAATGGTTCGTTGACGAACAAGTTGAAGAAGAAGATTCATTCAGAACTCTAATCGAACAACTTGAAAGAGTTAACGAAAGCTGGGCTGGTCTATATCTATTAGACGAAAAATTAGGACAAAGATAATTTTAAAAAATTTAAATCTGTTGGGGGAAACTCCAGCAGATTTTTTTGTGCAAAAATTTAAAGAGAATATTTTATAAAGCTTGAGATTTATAAATCTATCTTTACAACAAATTATTGCAATAAGTAGGTTGATTTTTATGTATAATAGACTTATAACTAAAAAAATAATTAATGATATAATTATATAGAGGTGTAAAATGGATTTTAAAATAGATGAGAGACTCGGCGAAGTTTACTACGATGAGCCGATGAAAAATCACACTTCCTTTAAAGTTGGAGGGAATGCAAAAATTTTAGTTAGGCCAAATGACGAAGACGCACTAATTGAAATTTTAAAATTAGTTAAAGAAAATAATATAAATTATTATATCTTGGGAAATCTAACAAATGTAATTGTAAAAGACAATGGATTTAATGGAGTAATCATAAAATTAAAAGATAGATTAAACGAAGTTTCAAGAGACGGAGATGTAATTTATGCAGGAGCAGGCGCAAGTATGAAAGAAGTAAGCGAATTTGCGTGGGAAAATTCACTTGAAGGTCTTGAGTTTGCGCACGGCATTCCGGGTTCTGTCGGTGGGGCGATTGTTATGAATGCAGGAGCTTATGATGGAGAGACTAAATTTGTTGTCGATAGAGTTAGACTTTTAAATTCTGATTTTGAAATCATAGAAAAGTCTGTAGATGATATGAACTTTGGTTACAGACATTCCATCGTACAAGAAGAAGAGTTAATCGTTCTTGGTGCTTATTACAAATTAAAGCCAGGTGATAAAGATAAAATTCGCGAGAAGTTTGAAGAGTTTGACAGGAGAAGAGCAGAAAAACAGCCACTTGAACTTCCATCAGCTGGTTCGACATTCAAGAGACCGACTGGATATTTTGCAGGAAAGTTAATAGACGACTCAGGTCTTCGCGGATTTACTCACAGAGGAGCTGGAATAAGTGAGAAGCACTGCGGATTTGTGGTAAATAAAAACAATGCAACTGCAAGCGACATTTTGGAAACTATTGCCATTGTCCAAAAAGTTGTAAAAGATAATTTTGGAGTAGATTTACAGAGGGAAGTAAAAATAATTGGAGAATAAAATGGATCTTATTATAATAACAGGCATGAGCGGTTCGGGGAAGTCTTTTGCCCTAGATGTTTTTGAAGATTTGGGATATTATTCTGTAGATAATCTTGCGCCAGCACTTTTGCCAAAGTTTTGTGAGATGGCACTGGATGCCAAGAGCAACAATTTTGACAAGGTTGCAGCTGTAATTGATCTAAGAAGCGGAGAATTTTTTGACAACTTCTTCCAAGCTCTAGACAGTTTAAAAGAGATGCAAGTAAATATAAAAATTATATTTATGTTTGCCGATCAGAAGACAATTATATCTAGATACAAAGAACTTAGAAGACCTCATCCACTAAATAGGTCTATTGTCGACGGATACAATTATGAAGAAAAAACTTTGGCAAAGATAAAGGAAACTGCAGATTTTGTAATCGACACGACAGATCTTTCTACTGCAAACTTAAGAACACAGCTTCTAGCTCTTGTTTCTTATGAGCCAAAGGATAAATTTACAATTGAAATAACGAGCTTTGGATATAAAGACGGAATTCTTCAAGATGCAGATTTAGTTTTTGACGTTAGGTTTTTGCCCAATCCCTATTATATTAAAGAATTAAGAGACTATGATGGCACAACAGATATTGTCAGGGATTATGTTTTGAAGTGGGACGTAACTAAGGAGTTTATTAATAAAATTGTGGACCTTTTAAAATTTTTGATACCACATTATATAAATGAGCAAAAGAGGATGCTAAGCATTGGATTTGGATGCACGGGAGGTTATCACAGATCTGTTGCAATTGCAGAGGAGATTGGAAAAATTTTAAAAGAAGAATACAATTCATGCTACGTAACCCATAGAGATATGAGGAAGAAGTTATGGACAAAAAGGTAGTAGTATTAGGTGGTGGAACAGGGACCTCGGCAGTTTTAAGAGGTCTAAAATTTTATACAAAGGAAATCTCTGCCATAGTCACCATGTCAGACGATGGAGGCGGAAGTGGAATTCTAAGAGAGGAGCTAAATATTTTGCCTCCAGGGGATGTGAGGAGCTGTCTTGCGGCTTTGTCAAACACAGACTCAGCCCTTAAGGAGCTACTTGGGTATAGATTTAAGTCCGGGAGCATGAAGGGACAAAATGTTGGAAATATTTTAATTGCTGCAATGACAGATATTTACGGATCATTCAACCAAGCTCTTATTGAGATGAGTAGCGTATTTAATATTACAGGAAAAGTCCTTCCAGTTACTCTTGATGAGACTCATTTAGTTGCAGAGTTTGAGAGCAAGGACAAAGTTGTTGGAGAGTCATATATTCCAAAAATGTGTTATAGATTAAACACAAAGATTAAAAAGATGAGCATGATTCCTCACTTCCCAAAGGCAAATCCAATGGCAGTCAGCGCAATAGAAGATGCTGATATTGTAATTCTTGGGCCGGGCTCACTATACACATCGATTATTCCAAATTTTTTAGTTTATGGAATTAACGACGCACTTAAAAACACAAATGCAAAAGTAGTCTATATTGCAAATGCCATGACGGAGCGCGGAGAGACGCTTGGCTACACAATAAGAGATCATTACATGGCAATAGAAGATCATTCCTTTGTTGGAGTTGTCGATGAGATTTATGTAAATAATAACAAAGTCTCTCAAGAAATTTACAACAATTACTTTACTTTAGATGAGTCAGAGCCAATATTTGTGACAGATGAAGATAGAAAGTTTTTTGAAGATAAAAATATAAAATTAGTGGAAGATAATTTTATTGAAGTTACGGATAAAAAGATACGCCATAGTGGCAAAAAGATTGGAGATATCCTCTTTAGTTAATTGTTTTCTTGTAAAAATTTTGATTAAATGATATTATTATTTCGTATAGTTAGAATTTTAAAATAGAAATTGGAGAGAATTATATGAGAAAATATAGAAAACAGGAACATATAGAAAACTATTTACGTACAAGCTATGTGGGCAATCCTCTATTTGACGATGTGTTTCTATATAATAACTCTTTACCTGAAATTGATTTTTCAGAAATAGATACGTCTACTGTTTTTTTAGACAGAAAAATTAATTTTCCGCTTATGATAAATGCAATGACTGGCGGAAATGAATTTTCAGAAGATATTAATAGAGATTTGGCAGGAGTTGCCAATGAATTTAGAATTCCAATGGCAGTGGGAAGCGAAAAAATCGCTCTAGAAGATGAAGATGCAAAGGAATCTTTTAAAGTCGTTAGAGAGATCATAAAAGACGGCATTGTAATTTCAAACTTAAGCGGAGAGGCAACTGTAGAAGAAGCAAAGAGGGCAGTTGATCTTGTAGAGGCAGATGCTATACAAATTCACCTAAATCCTGCACAAGAGCTTGCACAACCTGAAGGCAATAGAAAATTTAGAAATATTTTACAAAATATCGACATGATAGTTGCAAAATCTGAAGTTCCAGTAATCGTAAAAGAAGTTGGATTTGGACTTTCAAAGGATGTCATCAAAACACTTTATGATATTGGAGTAAGAAGTGTCGATGTTTCTGGATACGGCGGAACGAATTTTATAGAAATAGAAAATCTTCGCAATGTGGACAATGACCTATCAGAATTTTATTCATGGGGAATTCCTACAGCTTTGGCACTTATTGAGGCAAAGAGCCTTGGACTTAAAGATTTAGAAATTATTTCATCAGGTGGAGTTAAAAATTCAACAGATGTGATAAAGAGTTTAGTTATTGGTGCAGACATGACGGCAGTAAGTGGAGAGATACTTTCATATATCATCCACGGCGGTTACGACTACACTCTAAAATATATTAGCAATTTAATTTATAAATCAAAGATGCTCATGCTTTTACTTGGATCTAAAAATTTAGACGAATTAAAATTGCAAAAATATAAAGTTACAGGAAGACTAAAGGAATTATTGGAGGGCTAAATGAAGATTATTAAAAGAGACGAGTTTAAGGACTCAAAATGGTCAGCAGGAGTTACTACAGAAGTATTTATTTACCCAGAGGATGCAAGTGTTGCTGAGAAAAACTTTGACTTTAGAATTTCAACAGCAACTTGTGAAGATGAAGTTTCTGTATACACACCATACAATGGATTTAATAGATTTATCGCTCCACTAAATAACGACATGCACATAAAGACAGCAGATAATAAATTTAACTTAAGACCATACGAAGTGCTATATTTTGATGGAGATGATAACACTGAGTCTTCTGGTGACATTAGAGATTTTAATTTAATCTTTAAAAAAGGCCTTGATGCCAAGATGTATTCACTAAATATAAATAACTTTGAATTTAAGGCAGATAAAAAAGCTATAATCTTTAACTTTGAATCTGATTTAGAAGTTGATGGAAAAAAGTTTGAAGAATTTTCTGCAATATTTTTAGAAAATGAAAAAATTAAAATTAATGGTGCAGGAAAAATTATAATTTGTGAATTTTAAAATAAGTTGCTAGATTCAATAAGGGATTTCTT
>NZ_JBMNPQ010000012.1:0-32324 GCF_050943655.1 Peptoniphilus sp.
AACTTCATAATCTATTGAGAAAAATGATGTATCATTACCATTTGTATCGTTATATAAGTAATCTACATTTTGTGCACCTGTCAATACAATTAAGTTTATTGCATTTACTAAAAAACTCTTTGCATTTGTTAAATCATAATCTGCGTAGTCCTTTGTCATAGTAATTGCTATGTTTTTGCCCTCGATTTCAACTTTTTTTACCTTATCGCCGTCCCAATCCATTTGAGAGATTATTCTTTCAACGCCCTCTTCATCTGATAGATCGGTCTTTAACTCATATAGATTTTTATTTGCACATGCAGTAGTAAAAGTTATAAGTAATAGAAAAATACATACTATCTTACTGGCTCTTCTTGAAAATACAGGCATCTTACTCACCTCGCTTTACAATAGTATATAATAATAATATATCAATAAGAAACTTTATTTTTACTAAATGATTAAATAATAAAATTAGTTCTAATTTCTTTTGCCCTTAGTCTTGTATGAAATACATTATATTGACACTTCTCATGTATAAAAGCTAAAATGAAAAGTGTCAATAATTTTAAAACCATTTATACTTGCTTTTTATAAAAATAAAACAGTTCACCAAAAAATATTTTTAGCCCTCAGTTTATTCGCTTCTTTTTTTGGAAATAAGTTTTGCTTCTCTAAATTTTAGCATTTCCTTTGCTCTATCTAAAGCATCAGATTTCTTTTTATGAAGAGAGTCTGCTTTTTCTGCACCTTTTGAGATTACACGCCACTTTCCATCTTCCTCTGAGTACTCAACAATTACGTCGGCATCTTGAAGTTTGGCAGATGAATTTACATCCTTTTTGTGATCTGTAACATCTTCTTTTTTCATTTCTGATTTTTCTTTATTTGATGCATCTTCATACCAATCTTTGGCCTTAGAAATTGCAATAGGAATTGCTCTTGACTCATCATATCCATCTTTTAACATTGCATTTAAGATATCTATCGCTTTAATTCTAGCTATCTTATTCATGTTTTTCATTGAATCGGGATAATCTTTTTTTGTATATGGCATATTTTCTCCTAAAATTTATCTTTTGCAAGTCTTAGTTCTACAAATTCATCTAAGTCCTTTGCTCTAATGAATGGATTTATTTCTTTTTCTTTTCCTATAGTTGTTGGCAAAGTATTTTTGTCTTCGTCCCTTAACTTTTTAACTCTTTCGTACTCTTCTTCCACTGCATCATTTGGTCTGTACTTCATCGTAAATTCTAGATTTGATAGTGAATATTCGTGAGCTGGATAGGCTTCTACTTCATCATCAAGGGCTGCAAATTTCTTCATGGTTTCGTACTGCGCCGCATAGTCTTTTGTGAACACTCGTCCGCATCCTGCCAAAAATAGTGCGTCGCCACAAAATAGTTTGTCATCGACTAAATATGATATGTGCTCTTCTGTGTGACCTGGAGTGTCAATAACTGCAAATACTTTTCCAAGTAATTCTAATTCAGTGCCTCCACTTAGCGACACGTCATTATATTTTGCTGTTTCATTCGGCCCAAAAACTCTTACATCCCCATATTTTTTTACAATCTCTTCCACTCCACCAACGTGGTCTGAGTGCTTGTGAGTTAAGAGTATTGCTGTTGGTGCTTTGTCCTTTAAAAAATCAAATACTGGCTCTGCCTCACCTGGATCAACTACTACATACTCTCCATCTATTTCAATAATCCAAATATAATTATCAGAAAAAGCTCTAATTGCATTAATTTTCATAAAAACCCTCCTTTTTGCTTTTATACCCATTAAATATTTCTTGAATAATTGCAATAAAAAAGCACTGCCACCTTAAGTGACAATGCTAATTAAAACTTATTTAATTTATTACATCATGCCCATGCCTGGGTTCATTGGCATTTGTGGTTCTTCTTTTTTAGGAAGTTCTGCAACAGCTGCTTCTGTTGTTAGAACCATTGCTGCAACTGATGCTGCGTTTTGAAGTGCTGATCTTGTTACCTTAGTTGGGTCAACAATTCCTGCTTCTTTCATGTTTACATAAACTGATTTAGCTGCATCAAATCCAACGCCAGGTTCTTTGTTTTTAACGTGTTCTACGATTACAGAACCTTCAAGTCCTGCGTTTTCTGCGATTTGTCTTAGTGGCTCTTCAAGTGCTTTTAAGATGATGTTTGCTCCAGTTCTTTCGTCGCCTTCAAGTTCGTCAACAAGTTTAGAAACTTCTTTAATTGTGTCAACAAGAACTGTTCCACCACCTGCAACGATACCTTCTTCTACTGCTGCTCTTGTTGCTGCAAGTGCATCTTCAATTCTTAGTTTTCTTTCTTTAAGTTCAACCTCTGTAGCTGCACCAACATTAATTACTGCAACTCCACCTGCAAGTTTTGCAAGTCTTTCTTGAAGTTTTTCTTTGTCGAATTCTGAGTCGCTTTCTTCCATTTGGTTTTTAATGTGGTTTACTCTGTTTTCTAGTTCTGCCTTGTCGCCAGCTCCATCAACGATAACTGTAAGTTCTTTTTCAACTCTTACTTTTGAAGCAGTTCCAAGAACTTCAATTGTTGCATCTTTAAGATCTTCGCCTAAATCAGATGAAACAACTTTACCACCAGTTAAGATTGCAATATCTTGAAGCATTTCTTTTCTTCTGTCGCCGTATCCTGGTGCTTTAACTCCAACAACATTTAATGTTCCTCTTAAAGTATTTACAACTAATGTTGCAAGAGCTTCGCCTTCGATATCTTCTGCAATGATTAATAGAGGTCTTGATTGTTGAACGACAGACTCAAGAAGTGGAAGGATATCTTGAATATTATTTATCTTTTTATCTGTAATTAAAATATATGGGTTTTCAAGTTCTGCAACCATTTTGTCAGTATCAGTTACCATGTAAGGAGATAGGTATCCTCTGTCGAATTGCATACCTTCAACTACATCAAGGTGTGTGCCCATAGATTTACTTTCTTCTACAGTTATAACTCCGTCGTTTCCAACTTTTTCCATTGCATCAGAAATAAGTGCTCCCACTCTTTCGTCAGCAGCAGAAATTGATGCAACTTGTGCAATTGCTTCTTTAGAAGAAATTTCTGTTGAGAAGTTTTTGATTTCTTCTACAGTTTTATCTACAGCTTTTTTAATACCTCTTTGTAGAACCATTGGGTTGGCACCAGCTGCCAAGTTTCTCATGCCTTCGCGGATAATTGCTTGTGCAAGAAGTGTTGCTGTTGTAGTTCCGTCCCCTGCAACATCATTTGTCTTAGTAGCAACTTCCTTTAAAAGTTGAGCTCCCATGTTTTCAAATTTATCTTCACATTCGATTTCTCTTGCAATAGTAACACCGTCGTTTGTGATAAGTGGTGCGCCAAACTCTTTATCTAAAATAACATTTCTTCCCTTAGGTCCAAGAGTAACTTTTACAGTATCTGCAAGAGTGTTAATTCCCTTAATAAGACCCTTTCTTGCGTCTTCTGAAAATTTAATTTCTTTTGCCATTTTATCTCTCCCCTTTATTATTCAATAACAGCTAAAATATCTTGAAACTTAATGATAGTGTATTCTTCTTTTTCAACTTCGATATCAGTGCCTGCATATTTAGAGAAAATAATTTTATCTCCAACCTTAACAAGGCCCTTCATATCCTCGTCAGTATCAAATTTATTTCCTATAGCAATTACTTCTGCAATATTTGGTTCTTCTTTTGCTGAAGAAGGAAGAACGATACCTGAAGCAGTTGTTTCCTCTTTTTCAATTTTCTTGATAACTAATTTGTCATCTAATGGTCTAAGTTTCATTTATATAAACCTCCTAAAATATTTTTAGCACTCATCTAGCTCATCTGCTAATACTTATTATAATACATTTTTTTTATTATTTCAAGCCCTTATGAATATATTTTGCAAAATTATTACAATTGTTGTGGAAAAACACAAAAGTAAAGACGACTGCCAATATAACAGTCGCCTTTGGGGAAGTAATAATTTTTTAGGTTTATTCCTCTTCTGCCTCTGCGATACCTTCAAGTCCTTTATCAACAAGGTATTGAAGTTTTTCATCGTCAAGTTTTGGAGGTGCCATTTCAAAAGAATTGTTAACTACTGTGAAGTCAAAGTATCCAAGTCTTGCTACTGGCTTAATACCTACTATATCTACTCTGCCATCGTCAGTAATAAATTCATCTTTAATGTGAATTGCAACAACTTTTCCTATAATAATATCTATTGTGTTGATTGTGTCGTTGCCTGGAAGTCTAAGTGTTTGAACATATTCGATTTCGTAGTGAACTGGTGAATCTTTAACCATTGCTACATCGACAAGTTTTGCTTCTTCTTTTTCAACGCCAATGTATTCAAATTTATCTTTATAACCTTCTGGCAATTTTGCTATAGAAGATTTGTTCATTGCTTCTGCCAAATCTTCACTTACCATATTGAATACAAATTCGTGAGTTCTTTCAATATTTTTTACTGTATTTTTTCTGTCATCAAAAATATTTTGGTTTGCAGAAAATAATACATATGGTGGATCAAAAGTTAAATTTGTAAATTGAGAATATGGAGCGATGTTATCAGTTCCATCTTCGTTTCTAGTTGAAAGCCAACCTATACATCTTGGTACTGTACAAGATTTAAATGGGTTATGTGGTAGTCCGTGATCATTTTTTTTAGTTTCGTAAAACATATTAATCTCCTTTTTTATTATTATCCAATTACTAAGTGTGCAATAGGTACGGTAATCAAGAATATTAAAACAGTTCTCTCAAACCATATTATTACTAGGTCTTTAATAGATACAGGTATTTCAGTTGCTACAATTGTTGGAATTGTAGTTGAGAACATAAGTATTTGAGACATACTCATTACACAAAGAATAAATCTTGTTAATAGAGGTGCTTCTGTTGCAAGCATTACTGGCAAGAACATTTCTGCCAATCCTAAGAAAGCGGCTTTAGCTGCAAGAAGCGGTTCTGGAACTCTAAGGATATAAGTAAGTGGATAGAAAATATATCCGAAAAAGTCAAATATTGTTGTGTAGTGAGCAATTATCAGTGCAATTAGTCCAATTGACATAAAGTTTGGTAAAACTTCAAATACAAGATCAAAAGAATCAATTACGTTTCTAGAAGTTGTTTTAAAAACTCCTCCAGCATTTTTACAAATTCTAAGTCCATTTTCTAAAGCACCTTTAAATAAATTTCCTTCGATATCTTCTTCTGGAAATCCCTTTTGGTTTTTGTAATAATCATTAGGTTTAGTTGATAGAGGCGGTATTCTAACAGTTATCGCCGTTACGGCAAAAGTTACGAAAAATGAAACGAAGAAGAACTCACTCCAAAGCTCCATTATATTTGCAGTTTTTGCAATAACTACGAAAAACGAAATACTTACAGTTGAAAAAGATGTGGCAACTATAACTGCTTCTCTAATATTATACTTAAGCTCTTTAAATAAATCATTAGTCATCATAACTCCAACAGCCGTTGAACCCATAAAAGAAGCAACAGCTACTACGGCAGTTCTACCTGGCGTCTTCCAAATTTTTCTCATGACAGGCTTTAAAAATTGACCTATAAAATCAATAAATCCATAATCCATCAAGAAAGTTAAAAAGATTGAACCTATTGGAATAAGAACACCTACCTGTACTGCTAATGAATCGAATAAAAACGGTCCATGATCTGGTCTTGCAACAGCCTCTGGTGCATGTCCAGAAAATAAAATTATTGTAAAAATTGCTCCAACGAGTTTTGAGAATGAAAAAAATCTTGTTACCCTATCAGTATTCCAAGTTTTCTTCACAAAAGGTCTAAGAGCTCCTATCATTATGACAATAAAAGCATAAGCCTTAACCACAAAAGGTAACTTCTCAATTAAAAATGAAATCGTAATCTCAAGTGGTATTGTCGTCGCCCCATTGTATGTAACAGGAATGAAAAACATAAAAATACCAATGGCACTTAAAAGAATAAACTTAAGCAAAAGACCTGGGTCCTTGTAAAGATCTCTTTCTTTGATTGCCTTATTATCGTTCATAGTTCACCTCCAAGTTTTACTTTATTATACTAACACGATTTCAGTTTAACAATGAGATATGTTGCTCACAATTGTCATTATATTGCTTTTAATGTGTTATAATTCAATTGGTGATTAATATGGATAAAAAGAATGCCAACATAGACGAATTTCTCGATATACTTGATAATCCCGATGAAGAAGGTATACGAGCGTTTAGAGAACTAAAAAATGAAATATACAAAAACAATATATTAAAGGGAATTGTAATCGACATATTAAAATGTGAATATATTTATAATTACATTTATGGAAATATGGAAAGAGCAAAAAATGCAAGACCTATTTTCGATCTTTTTAATCTCAGCATTAATCCAAATATGGTCCTTACAATTATATATGATAACTTTTGGATGATTTGTGAGAAAGACGACAATACGCAGAGATACAAATTAAAAAGAAAATTAATAGATGCAACTAACTTTCTTTTGCGCGATGTAAAGTCAATTGCGACAACATTAATAGGTACAGATAAGGTAATAGTCTTAATTGACTGCGACAAGAGAAGTCCTGAAGAATCCACTCTGTATGTAGAAGATATAGCAAATAAACTTCTTGTAAAACTTGAAGAAATAACTCACTACTCAGTTAGCATTGGCATGAGCTCTTATAAAAATGATGTTAGACATATCAATGACGCTTACGAAGAATCTTTTCGTGCACTGGACAATATATTTAAAAAAGGACGAGGAAGTATAGTAAGAAATGAAAGTGAGAATAATATCCAGGGAGAGCATCTTGATATTTATAAATATCTTCACGACATTACCATCAATATTGGACACGGAAACTCAGAAAGTGCACATGAAATAATAGATAATATTTCAACATTTTTTAAAAGGCAAAATTACGACCCCAATTATATAAAATCAATAAGCATAACTTATATATTTGAGTTTTCTAATTATTTTAACTTTGAAGAAAATAAAAACAATTTAAATCCATTAGTAGTTGAAAGCATAGACGAATTAATAAAATCTACAACGATTAACGAAATCAGCAGAGTCTTGAAAAAATATATAGATAAAATAATTAGCTCATTAGAAAAATCGGACACTTTAAAGAGGGGCATAAATATTTCTATATCTTATATTAAAAAATACTATATGCTCGATATAAGTTTAGAAAAGATTTCCTACATCGCTGGATTTTCCCCGTACTATTTCAGCAGGAATTTTAAAAAAATAACTGGAATAAATTTTATAGATTACTTGATGAAAACTAGAATAGAAAATGCAAAGACTCTCTTAAAAGTAACGGACAAGACTGTACTAGAAATATCTCTAGAAGTGGGGTTTTTAAACTTCAGCTACTTTTCAAAAACTTTTAAAAATTTTGTCGGTATGACTCCAACAGAATTTAGAAGAAAGTCCAAAAGTTAGGGCTACAAAAAAAATCAAAACTAATAGAAAGATTTTTTTATCTGCAACTATTTTAATAAAAGTTGCAGATCTTTTAATATTTAAATAATGTCTAAAAATTTTTCTTTTTTTATAATTTTAAAAAGTTCCTACAAATATTCTAAAATCTCAGACCACTCTATGAGCAAATCTTCTAATCTATATCTCGCATTGGCGGGACTTGTTGATGGAAGTTTTTCTGCTTCTATTTTTAATTTTTTGGCGTGGTATTTTTCGTAATATTTAAAAGATGTTCCACCGTTACAAAATACTTTTTCTATTTTTGCAGTCTCTTTTATTTTTTCTAAGTTTGATGGCACTACATTTTTTATGCTGGCATCACTTGATCCTATTATGTCGCACTTATATATTGAGTCGTAGAGTGCAATTTTATGTTTTAATAAAAACTTTTTTCTCTCTTCTATCTCTCCGCTCAAGTCCTCTTTAAAGAGTGCCTCCATTATTTTCCAAAATCTATTTTGTGGATGTCCGTAGAAAAATCCGTACTCACGCGTCTTCACTGACGGGAATGATCCAAGTATTAATATTTTTGAATTTTCGTCATAGACGGGTGTAAGGGGATGCGTTATAGTCTCGTAATTTTTATCTTTCATTTTTCCTCCGTAGTACTGTTTTAAATTCACAACAAAAAAGAAGCCCCAAGGCTTCTATTTTAATGTTTCTTTACCATCTCTGTTGCGACTTCAAGCATTTTAATTGCTGTAGAGAAGTTATCTCCCATTAGGTTAAACACGGCATCTTCTGAAAGCACACCGCATCTTAGGTCCTTTGGAAATTCTCCCCTATCCCAACTTTCCAAGTCGTCAAAGTAATCGTCGCTGCCGTAATAGTCTTTTAATTTTTCATACCTATCTTGTGCCTCAATTAAATGTTTAAAGGATTCGTTAAACTCGCTTAAAGTTTTAGAGTAGTCATCTAAAATTTCTTCCATCTTGCGAACTCTATCTATATTTTTTTCCATTTTATTCTCCTAAGTTTCCCTCTATATAGGCAATCGTCGGGTCATCTTCTTTGTATAAAACTTTTACCTTGCCGCCAACTTTTAAGTAAAATCCTGTTTTTTCGGTGAAGGATATTGGCACTCGGCCAAGTCTTTGCACATCTGTCTTTATTCTATTTACTTCACTTTTTAATATATAGGTCTTGCCATTAACTTTGTATTTTACTTTAATAGTCTCATCGCCAAATTTTGGATCTTTATATTCTATTATTTCTCCAAGTACTTCTTTGTTGCACTCACTTCTTAGTGATTTTCTGTACTTTGGATTTTTTCTAAACATAAAGAAGTAAATTCCACCGATAAATATTACTGCAAAACCAAAGCTTATTAAAAAGCTATTTACATCAGAATTCAATTTTCACCTCAATATCCCTTGTCAAAGTCAATTATATTTATAAAATCTCCATCGCCCTTTAGAGCTTTTAAGTTGTTTAATGCAGATTTAAATTCCCTCTCTTCGTTGTCTTCGGAACTAAATGAAATGTGCGGATAAATATATACATTATCCATCTCCCAAAGTGGAGAGTTTTTATCAAGTGGCTCTTTTTCAAATACATCAAGTGATGCACCCTTTAGCTTTCTACTTTTTAGAGCATCTATAAGCGCTTCTTCATCAATTGTGGCACCGCGAGATATATTTACTACTACAGCGCCGTCCTTCATCTTCTCAAATCTTTCTTTATTTAGGAAGTGATGAGTTGACTCTGTTCCTGGCAGGCACATTATTACATAGTCCATATCTTTTAGCACGTCGTCGAGTTCATCTTTTGAATATACATTTGTGAATGGCTCGACCTTTCTTCCATTTGTGTTAAATCCGTTAAGCTCCATTTCAAATCCTCTAAGTCTTTTTGCACTTGCTCTTGCTATTGAGCCTGTTCCAAGAAAGAGTGCCTTTTTTCCATAAAGGTTAAAGGAGTGAGATCTCTGTTTCCAAATTTTGTTTTCTTGATTTTTTATATTTAATCTGTCTTGTTTTTCGATTTGAAGCAGTCCATATACAACCCACTCGGCGATGGGCTCTGAGTACATTCCGTTGTTGTTTGTAAGTAGTATGTTGTTTTCCTTCAAATAGTCTAGGTCCAAATAATCTATTCCAACAGTTATTGTGAAGATATATTTTAAGTTTTTGTGCTTTGTAATGTCCATTCCTCGCATCTTGATGGAGGCAATTATAATGTCTTCACCATAATCTTCTTTTGCGTTTACATCATTTTCGTCATAAGTTACGATTTCGTATCCCAAATCACGTATTACGTCGCCAAACTTTTTCGCAATTCTTTCAGTTGTAAGAATTTTCATAAAACCTCTCCTTAACGTCTCTTTCCGTAGGGCCTTTGTTTTTCGTAGGCAAGTTTAAAGTTAGTTGCAAATTTTTCCTCGCCTAATACATACACATCCACATCTCTTGAACTTAAAAGTAGAGCGGGATCGCCAGTTACGGCATCTGATAAAAAGTTTTCTGTTTTTCCAGTTTTAGGGTCAATATACTCAACTAAAAGTTTTGGATTTTTGACGTCGCCATTTTGCGCAACTACATCCAAAATCTTTCCGCTAGTCTTTGTGCCATTGTCCCTGAAGTTCTTAACATAATTTGAAAAGCTCTTTGTCTTCCTATAGATATAAAAAGTAAAAATTGCCATGATTGCAAAGGCAACAAGTGAAAGTGGCCATTCTTTGAAAAACTTTTCCCTATCAATCATAAATGAGCTCACTGTAAAAATTATTAGAGCCGACCACATTCCCAGCACAAATTTAAAGACACTCTTGTTAAAAAAAGTAATCAGTTCTCTCTTATATCTGAAAACAATTCTTGGGCTAACATCATTTTTTTTCATAACTTCCTCCAATATATTTCTATTATAAGTTAAAGGTGAAAATTAGTAAAGAACAGGCATCGTCGATTGTAAAGAGAAATACTTTATATTATAATTATTAAGATGAAAGGAGCCCTTTATGGATACAAGTTTTAGAACTTTGCCCACAACAATTCATTTTAATCCAGAAGATAATGTTCAAATTGCCAATGCAGAACTTGTTGACGGCGATTTTTCTATGGTTATTGATATACTTAACCTATCCGATGAATACATTAAGGCAGTAGAATTTGCAGTAAAATTTAAAGGTCAAGATAAATCTTATCTCTTTAACGGAGAGGAGTTCTTGTTTAAAAGAAATATAAGCGTAAGCCCTCACTCAAGATATTATCTCGAGCCAATACCGCTCGATGAAAGATTTACAAAGGCGCGAGCCATCGACTTATACATTTCATCTTATCAAACTGAAAAGAAACAGATAGTTTTAAACTCACATAAATTTGAAACAAAGCTTCCAGTAATTCCCGAAAAGAAGCGCAAGAGCATAAAGCACAACTTGGGAGGAGAAATTAAAACCTATGGCGAAAACCACATTCATTACTGGAGATGCGTGTGTGGTGCAATTAATTTAAAAGATGAAGAAAATTGCAGATTCTGCAACAGAAATAAATCCTTCGTGCTAAATAATTTGACTGAGCCGATGATAAACCAAAAAATTCTAAACATAATGGAGACGACAAACTTTAGCACAATGACTGAGGATGAGAGAATTAACGAGATAAAGACTCATCTGACTAAAACAAACCTATCCAAAGTTGCACCTTCTACAGACTCCATAAAAAGTGATAGGACAAACTTAAATGAAATGATTAAGATGCCAAAGTTCTTCGGCAAAAAACTAGTCCTCACGATCACAGGAATAATTATAGTAATTATCCTTGCACTCTTTGTGGAAAACTCTGCCACAAAGGTAAGGACTGAGAAGAGCATTGAAAAGGCCAACGCCCTAATCGTCGAAGGCGAATACGACAAGGCTCTTAAAATTTATAAAAGCATTGACGAGTCTTCAACATCAAACTTTGGAATAGAAATTGATGCACTTGTAAAGCTCGTAAACTCTAATGACCACTTCGAAAAGGGCACCAAGCTCTTGGACAAGGACAAATATATTAATGCAGCGTATAACTTTAAAAAAGTTGTGCCTGAGGACAAAAAGAATTTTGACAAGGCACAGGAAAATCTAAGTCGAATTGAGGACATAATAATTAATAACGCAGAGGCACTTTCTAAAAACTCCGAAAAAGAAGATGCCATAAACTCATTAAATTCATATCTCGATGTAGTTGATGACTCAGCTCGCGCAATGAATCTAAAAAAAGAAATTGAGTACAACAAAAATCTTATTGAAGACGAGAAGTTAAAAGAAGAATTTGAAAAAAATTCACAAAAAATCGACCCAGCCGACATGGCAAAGCGTGCAAAGAATTTGATTCACAATTACAAAAAAGTAATAACACAAAAGGCAAACCTTCGAGTTGATCCAGATGTAAACTCCGATGTAATAAGAGTGCTTGAAAAGAACACAGAAGTCTACGTGAAAGAGACAAAGATTGAGGGAAGCGAAAGAGTCTGGTGTAATGTTGAGGCAAAGGACATTGAGACTGGAGAAATTCTAAAAGGTTGGATCTCTGATAAAACTCTAAATTAAATAAAAAACTAAGAAAGCTTTCGGGCTTTCTTTTTTTGTGCAAATAATTAAAACTTGACAGAAATTTTACAAAAAATTTAAAAAGATATATAATATAAAAAATCATCTCGAGGAGGCATTTATGAAGACTTATAAGAAAAAATTTCCGAAAGAAAAAAATCTGCCCCTAGATTTAATATTATTATTTTTAATGGCTCTATCCCTCACACTCATAAGCGTGGTGTGGGTTGATAACGCACCGAGCTACGACAATATATTATTATTTTTGCAAAAGCCCTTTCTATTATTTTTAAATTTCTTGCCAATATTTTTATCCCTACTCTTAATTTATTTTGTGACTACAAAAGTTGGACTGTCCTTCTTAATCGTTGGATTTTTAATAAACCTAATGGGCTTTGCAAATCAAAATAAACTGATACAAAGGGACGAAAACCTGCGCATTGCCGATTTATTCTTGGTAAAAGAAGCAGGTCACATGGTAAAAGAAGGCTACGATCTTCACTTCTTTAGGGGAAACGCAATAATATTTATCCTCACAATAATCGTCTCAATATTTTTCATAAAAAAATATAACGACGCCTACATAAAAAGAAAAACGAGGATAGTTCTCTCAATCTTGATACTTATATCGCCTATGTTTTTAAAGACAATTTACTTTGATTCAGAAATATTTAACGAAAATAAAATCGATAGATATGGCGACCTCTTAGACGTTGAAAGGACAAAGGCAAGGGGCCTTGTCTATCCATTCATCAACTCATGGACGAGATACTTCTTCCCCGCGCCCGATGGATACGACAAAAAAGAAGCGGAGGCGATACTTTCAAAATATCCTAACGAGAAGATGGATAAAAAACCTCACATAATACTAATGCTCGGCGAGAGCTACAACAATTTAGACGAACTTGGAGTGGAGCTAAAAAAAGATGCCTACGCATCATTTAATAAATTAAAAGAAAATTCAATCTATGGACGAATAATAAATAGCGTCTATGGAGGAGGTACAATCCACACAGAAAGAAGCGTCGCAGCAGGCTACATTGAGCACACGCCCTATGTAAAAAACAAAAACACTTTCGCGTGGCTCTTAAAAGATAACGGCTACGACACTATCTCCATGCATCCTTTCACCGGAAAATTTTATAACAGAAAAAACACGAATAAATTTTTGGGACTTGAACCATTTTTATATGAAGAAAATTACTTTGAAAAATTTATAAAAAGTGACCCTTCAATAAAAAACGAATACTCCACAGATTACTTCCCCGATAGAATTCTCTTTGGCGAAGTAGTAAACACAATAAAAAATTCCAAAAATCCGACGCTAAATATGACTGTAACAATGCAAAACCACGGACCATATAGAAGTGACACGCTCGTTGACGGAGAATTTATTTCAGAAAAATATAAAGACAAAATGGACACAGAAGACTACAACATGATAAACAATTACCTGGCGGGCATAAAAGATACAGGCGATGAACTTCTTAAAATGACCATTGAGCTAAATAAAATTGATGAGCCAGTTATACTTATATTCTACGGCGATCACAATCCGAGATTTAAAGAAAATGGCGAAGGCTTTTCCGATATGGGAGTAAATGTCGACCAAAAAACTTATGAGGGCTTTAAAAATTACTACTCAACACCCTATATAATTTGGGCAAATGACGCGGCAAGAGAAGAATTTCAAGATGACTTCACAGGATATGGCGGTTATTTCGCAAACTTTTATCTATTTGCAACAGCTCTTGATAGAATTAATGTTAAAAATGACTATATAGGATTTTTGATGGATAAGAAAAAAGAAGTTCCAATATTTAATACCATAGCAGGAGCAAAAGGCGAAGAAATTTTGCCATATGAAAAGGCAAGCCCGATCTACGACTTAGAATTTAAACATGTGGAGTACTACATGAATACAAACTTTAGATATGAAGACATAGCAGATGGAGAGTGACCATCTGCTTTTTTATATTAGGTTAGGGAATGATTCTAAAGGATATTAGAAAAGATATCCCTTGGGCGTCCCGAATACGAAGTATGTGGCGTAGTCGCACTTACAGCATAAGACCTACTACGAAATCATAGATTTCTGTTAGGCCTATAAAGGATCTGTAGGGTGATGGTGGCGATGTGTTTTTGTCTTAAAGATAGAATGTTTTGGAGTTTCCCCTTAAAGTTTTCTCGTTAAGACGCTTATGTTGTTTCTCCTCAAGGTGCAGATCCCTCGACTCGCCTTGCTCGCTCGGGATGACGGGTAAAAGACAACAGCAAATATAGACAATTCGTTAGATATCAGGAAAAGACCTTATTGGGCATCATCCTGAGCGAAGGAGGAGCAAAGCGACGACGGAGTCGAAGGATCTGTACAGACTCGGGAGCGATGTGTTGTCGTCTTAACCACGTTGTGTATTGGAGTCATTCTCCTTTACGCTTCTTCGTTAAGACGAATAGTTCTCACAAGACTACTTTGCAGATCTTTCGACTCGCGTTTCACGCTCGCTCAAGATGACGGGTAAAAGATAACAGCAAGTGTAAGCAATTTAGTCACGATATCAGGAAAAGACCTCATCCAACGTCATCCTGAGCGAAACGGAAGGCGTAAGCCTGGAGTGGAGTCGAAGGATCTGTAGAGTCGTGGGAGCTATGTGTTGTCGTCTTGATAAGAAAGAGGTTTGGAGTGATATGAAGCAGAAGAGTTTCGCAAAAAGCCGTTAAAAATTTCATTTGTTTGAGCGAAACACAATAACTACTTTGAGCTAAAGAAAAGAGTTATAAAGAATAAACTTAACAAAAATTACAACCCGCGAGTTATGAAATTTAGGCTTTTTGCGGATTACTAAAAAACCAAGTAAGTTCAACACGTTCTCCGAAGTGGGCGTTGGGGGCCTGAGTTGGTGCGCGAGGAGAGGGAAGGGGACAATCGCAGCGGAAGAGCGGAAGCCCCCTTCCCTTCCTCGCAAAAGGGAATGCAAAATGCAGTTTTGAGATTAAGTTATTTACGATTTAACCTTAAGGTTTTCTCATTAAGACGATTAGTTCTCGCCCTACTACTTTGCAGATCCCTCGGCTTACGCTCAAGATGACGAATGGAGACGCTGTGTGGGGAATACAAGTTGTAATCCATTAGGGATAACGGACTTCGAGTTTTCCACATACAATAAAACACCCTGCAATGCAGAGTGTTAGTTCGTTAAAATTATTGATATTAAAATATTGGCGGAGTCATTGCAAATATGAGTCTGCAATTTTTATCGCCATCATTTCTCCATGTGTGTAGAGTATTTCTTTTTATTCTTACTGTGTCGCCTGTCTTTACTGGAATTTCTTTGTCATCTGTTATAAAGACTATCTCACCTTCAATGCAAGTGGCAACTTCTTCTGCGTCGTGCATCTTAAGTTTTGATGAACTCACCTCTCCTGGTCCAAGGTTAAGTTCACACAGTTGCAACTCTCCTTTTAAATCTGGAGTTAAAAGCTCATAGCTAAACTTATCTTCGTTTTCTGTAGGTTTTCCGTCGGTTATATGTATTCTGTCGTTTCTTCTAACTACTTCCACTTGTTCTGATTTTTCTTTAGGAGACATGAATAGTGAAAACATAGGTACTTCAAAGAAATCTGCCAATAGTCTAAGTGTGTTTAAACTTGGCATGGCAAGTCCTCTTTCTATTTGACTTAGAAGTGATGAGGATACTTCAATTTTTTCTGCCACTTCTTTTATCGATAAACCTCTTTCAAGTCTCTCCTCTTTAAGTTTTTTTCCTAATAAATTATTGTCCATATACTCACCCCAAATATAGATATTATACCACACTTTGCCAAGTTTTTTAAATCAAATAATTAGAGATATATTTATTTAATCATGTTTATTTACTCACATTTTATTTAATTTTATTGACAGAAAATGCGCCCCACGTTACTATGATAACAGAAGATGTTATGGTATTATGTGTTTAATAAAGGAGGAGCTATGGACGTTAAAAAATTTATTGAAAACGAACCTGTTTTGGAAGATGTAAAAAATTTAAAACCGACTGTTTGGATCAATCCAAATAAGAAAACTGGCGCCGCTGTTTGGAAAAATATTGACTTTGGAATGGAAGAGATAAAAGACGCTGACAATAGACTTAGGCGCTTTGCACCACTTCTCAAAAAATATTTTGAAGACACAAGGGAGTATGACGGCATAATTGAATCTCCGCTAAAGAGAATCTCAAACCTGGAAAAAGTGATGAAAGACGACTATAACTTTCTTGGAGACCTTTATCTAAAGATGGACTCACACCTTGCTGTTGCAGGATCAATTAAGGCACGCGGTGGCATATACGAAGTTTTATACCACGCTGAGAAACTCGCACTTGAAAATGGTTTAATAACTGAAGACGATGATTATTCTGTGCTTGCAAATGATGAGAATAGAAAATTCTTCTCTAAGTACACTATCCAAGTTGGTTCAACTGGAAACTTAGGTCTTTCCATTGGAATTACTTCTGCGACTCTTGGCTTTAATGTAATTGTGCACATGTCAAACGACGCGAAACAGTGGAAAAAAGATCTGCTAAGAAGCAAAGGTGCAACTGTAAAGGAATACGACGGAGACTTTACTGCTGCTGTAGATGAGGGAAGACGCGAATCCGATAAAGATCCAAATTCTTACTTCGTTGACGACGAAAATTCCATGACTCTATTTATGGGATATGCTGTTGCAGCTCTAAGGCTAGAAAAACAGCTTAAAGACAAAAACATCACAGTCGACAAGGACCACCCACTATTTGTCTACATTCCTTGTGGCGTTGGTGGTTCACCTGGAGGAGTTACTTTTGGCATTAAGAAAATATTCGGCGATAACGCCCATGTATTTTTCATTGAGCCAACTCACGCACCAGCAATGCTCGTTGGAATGGCAACTGGGCTTAACGGCGAAATCTCAGTGCAAGATTTTGGCATAGACGGCAAAACTGAAGCAGACGGACTTGCTGTTGGACGACCATCTGGTTTTGTTGGCGGAGTAATGGATACAATGCTTAGCGGAATCTTTACAATTTCTGATGACAAACTTTTTGACTACATGAGACTTTTAAACGACAACGAAGGCATTCAAATTGAACCATCTTCTTGCGCTGCCTTTGAAGGTGTGGTTAAACTAAATGATTACGATGCTACTTTAAAATATTTAGAAGACAATGATTTAAAAGATAAAATGGATAATTCTTCACACATTGCTTGGGCAACTGGTGGCAAGCTCGTTCCTAAAGAAATTATGGAAGAATATTTAAAAACTTATTTATAATAGGAGAAATTTATGAACCATCAAGTTATTACAATAATCGCCCTCGTTGTGGGCCTTGCTGTTCTAATCATTGGAACAGTTAAGTTTAAAATCCATCCATTCTTCTCACTCTTAATGGCTTCCTTTGCCTTTGGACTTCTGTCTGGAATGGGGATGGAAAATGTTCTTTCTGCCTTTACTAAAGGAATGGGAGGAACAATTGCAGGCATAGGCGTTGTCATTGCAATTGGTACAGTTACGGGAAGTCTACTGGAAAAGAGTGGCGCCGTAGAGACAATGGCTCAGAGTATTTTAAAAATTACAGGAGAAAAGCACGCCTCCCTTGGACTTGCAATCACAGGATACTTTGTATCTATTCCAGTATTTTGTGATGCAGCAATAGTTTTACTTGCTCCAATTGCAAAAAGAATTTCAAAAGATACAAAAATTTCAATAACTGCAATTGGCGTATCACTTACAATGGGTCTTCACGCAACTCACATGTTTGTGCCTCCAACACCTGGACCACTTTCAGTTGCAGGAATTTTGGGAGCAGACCTTGGCTATGTAATTGGCTTTGGTGCACTCGTTTCTATTCCAGTAATGCTCGTTGCACACTTTTTAGCAGATAGAATGGGAGAAAAATATTATTCCATTCCTGACGATATTGAAGACATGGCTGAAGAAGTTCACGACCTTCCATCACCTTTTATGTCTTTTGCTCCAATTGTCATGCCAATTATTTTAATGCTAATTAAAACATTCTCTGATATGACAATAGCACAGGGCGGCGAAACTGGATTTGTAAAAGTTATAAACTTCTTTGGAACTCCAATGATTGCCCTTTTAATTGGTCTTATCATTGCCCTTGTTGGATATTTTAAAATTCATCCAGAAGACAAAGATGTATACACATTCGACGGAGAATTTGGTGAATCTTTAAAGACTGCCGGCCAAATAGTTTTAATCGTTGGTGCTGGTGGAGCTTTTGGTGGAGTGTTAAAAGCATCTCCCCTACAAGATATTTTGATTAACTTCTTCTCAGGAATTGACATAGGACTTCTTGCTCCATTTATAATCGGCGCAATATTTAGAACTGCAATTGGATCAGGTACAGTTGCAATGGTTACAGCAGCGAGCATGCTTGCACCACTTCTTGATGTACTTGGAATGGCAACACCAATGGGTAGAGTCCTTGCAATGCTTGCCTGTGCATCAGGTGGAGCGATGTTATTCCACGCAAACGACGATTTCTTCTGGGTTGCTTCATCAACTCTTGGAATTAGCACAGAGACTGCCTACAAAACATTTACAGTGGCATCTGTCGCTCAATCACTTACAGGTATAATTTGTGTTTACTTGTTGAAATTTATCTTACTATGACAAAGGAGAGATTTTATGAAACTAAATGAACTAAAGACACCAGCCATAATACTAGATCTTGACGCACTTGAAAATAATATTAAAAACTTTCACAATATGGCGAAGGATAATGACAAAGAAATTTGGCCAATGATTAAGACACACAAGTCCAGCGAGATAATGAAAATGCAAAAGGACGCTGGAGCAACGGGAGTGTTGTGTGGAAACCTCGGCGAGTGCGAAAGAGCAGCAGAACTTGGATTTTCTAATGTTATGTATGCCTATCCCGTGACCGACAAACTTGCAATTGATAGAATAATTAAGCTTTCTAAGAAGACGAATTTTATCATTCGACTTGACGACATAAGACAGGCAGAGTTAATCGAAAAAGAAATAAAAGATGACACAAAAATAAACTACACACTTATAATAAACTGCGGACTAAATAGATTTGGAGTTAAAAAAGAAGATGCACTTAAAACAATCGAGGCAATAAACAAACTTAGCTGTTTTGTATTTAAGGGAATCTCCTCTCACCCTGGTCATGTTTATTCTGCAAAGAGCGGCGACGAACTTCCAAAGTATGTGGAAGATGAGATAAGTTCACTTAAGTATGTAAAGGATGAACTTTTAAAAAATAATATTAAATGCGAGATAGTAAGCTCTGGATCAACTCCAACTTTTCCTTATGCAGTTAAAAGCGATGTGATAAATATTTTCCATCCAGGCAACTATGTATACCTTGACTCAATCCAAATTTCACTTGGCATAGCAAAGGAAAGTGACTGCGCACTTAGAGTTTTGGCATCTGTAATATCTAATCCCGAAGAGGACAAATTTTTAATAGATGCAGGCTCAAAATGTTTGGCTCTTGATAAGGGAGCTCACGGAAACGACAGCATAGTGGGACACGGAAAAATTATTGGACATTCCTCTTCAATTGTAGATAGCTTATCTGAAGAAGTTGGAAAGCTTAAATCAAATGACTTAAAACTAGGCGAGAGGATAGAAATTATTCCAAACCACTCATGCTCAACAGCAAATTCCACATCTTATCTCTATGGATTTAGAGGTGATGAAGTGGAAAGGATTATTGAAGTAGACATAAGAGAAAACTCAATTAAATAAAAGTACAAAAAAACGGCTCCATTGGAGTCGTGGTGTTTTTTAATTAAGCTTTCTTTGTTGACATAAAATAAAATGGAATCGCGAGAAGCTGTGCTATTATAGAAATTCCAATCATAAGAGGAATGCTCACATCGTATAGCACACCCAGTAACCAACTGCCCAAGAACCAAAAAATTCCAAAGGACATTTCAAAAATTCCATATCCTGTGGCGCGGCTCGTCTTTGGAACAACTGATGTGACAGCCGCCTTTAAAATTGACTCTTGCGCGCCCATTCCGACACCCCAAAGTGCAATTCCAAATAAAACTGCTGGAACAGAATTAAATCCGAAAACAAATAGAGAAAACGGAGCGGAGATAATTGTCGAAATAACTAGAGCCTTCACTCCCTTTTTGTCGTACATATAGCCGAAGAATAGAGCCGCAACTGCATCAATTAACATTGCCCCAGCATATAGAAGAGGAACAGTCTCGCTATTTATAATTGATGAAGTCTCATAAAGGCCACTTGCAATAGAAGTAAAATGTATAGAAACGTGCATTATGATTAGCGAATAATCGATAAAGCCGAAAGAAAATAAACTGATGCCCACGATGTAGTAGATGAAGGATTTTTTCATCTTAAAAGGCACATATTCCTTTGGCTCAGGTTCAAAATGCTCTGGATTTGGAAATTTATGTTTAGTTACAAATAGCATTATGATGGTTATGGCACCAGGGACTGCAAGTATGGCAAAGCATGTCCTATAAATCTCAAAAGTTGTGCCACTTGTCTTAGATAACATGACGAGATACAAAAGCACTGGGCCGAGGAAGGCGCCGATTTGATCTAGCAGTTCTTGAATTCCAAAACTCTTGCCCGCACCCTCTTGTGATGCCGCAAAAGACATGATGGTATCCTTGGCAGGCTTCTTAATCGCCTTGCCCATCCTTTGGATAATAAGAAGCGCACATGCCATCACCCAGCCGCCTTCGCTTACAAAGGCAAGAGCAGGCACCGCGATTATGTCTAAGATATATCCAAAAATCGTCATGCTCCAATACTTGTGAGTCTTGTCTGTAATTTTCCCAAAAACATAGCGCATTGAATAACCGACGAGCTCGCCAAGACCTGAGATAAAACCAATTGTGCCGGCAGAAGCACCAAGAAGTGCAAGATATGCTCCCCTTATACTCGATGCACCTTCGTGAGTCATGTCAGAGAAGAGACTGACAATTCCGAATAAAATAATAAAAATCATTGCATTAGATAAATTTTTCTTTTTCATAACAGAGTCCTTTATTTTTTATAACATTATATCACTTAAAGGATGTTTGGGTTGTGGTTTTGAATAATATTCTAACTTTAATCCTGGATGAATGAAGGGCGAGATGACGACAGAGGTGAAGGATCTGTACTGCTATATTGCGATGTGTCATCGTCTTTACCAAATTGTGTCTAGGGGTATACCCATAAGGCTGTTGTGTTAAGACGCTTAGGCTGTTTCTTCACAAGGTTCAGATCCCTCGACTTACGATCGGGATGACGGAGTGTGAGCATTGTGACTCAAATAGGTTGTGACTGTGCCATAGTTCATCTGCATTATATGGATAACACCTCATGGAGCGTCATCCTGAGCGTAACGGAAGGCAAAGCCTGGAGTGGAGTCGAAGGATCTGTAAAGTCCTCTTGCGATGTGTCGTCGTCTTTACCAAATTGTGTCTAGGGGTATGCCCATAAGGCCGTTATGTTAAGACGAGTAGGTTATTTCTCCACAAGGTGCAGATCCCTCGACTAACGCTCGGGATGACGGGGTGTGGAGGTTTTTTGGAGTTTAATTCATTACCTTTCCCAATATTTTCTTAATTTTTATAAATAGAAAAAAGGATATGGCAAGGGAACGTTACTTGGCCTAGCGGCCTCGAGCGGTTCCTTTGCCATACCTTTTTTCGTTTGTTTTATTTTTTCATTAATTTTTTACGCTGTTTCTCTAAGACGATAAGGTCTCGCTCGACTGCTTTGCAGATCCCTCGACTAACGCTCGGGATGACGGAGTAGGTACGTCGTCATATGAACAATTTGTGACTATGCCCAAAGTTTTTTTATAAATAATTATTTTTAAGCTTTATTAAACTTTCCCACATCATTTATAATCTATCTAACAAACAAAAAACTGACCCTAAGGTCAGCTTTTGCACTTAATTAGTTCCAGGCTTAATATAAATTTCTACAAATTCTTTTACTTCATCGCCGTCAAATTTTACCCAAAACGGCGATTTAATTTTCTCGGAGTCAAAATATTTTTTAAATGTGTCGCGGTCTACTTCATAGGCATTTACGACTACATCGCCCCTTCTTATAATATAAAATTTGCAGTCTTTTGATAATTTATAAATCTTCTCTTCGTCCTTGTCGTTATATACATTTGGACCCAAGTCTTTTCCAATCATTAAATCCTTTTGCCTCTTTAGATTATTTATTGAAATAAATTCTGCTGGATCAAAGTTTACTTCATTCTTTTTAAAGTCAATTCCGTTTATATAGCCCACAAATTTTTCTTCTTCCTTCAAGTTCTTTTCAAATTCTATAGTTTGAAACACTTCTTTTAAATAAGAGAGCTTGTCAAAATAATCTTTCTCAGTTTCTTTAGTGAACTGCACATCTGATGGATAATTTATTTCTGTGAAAAATCCATCTTCATATTTTATTATCTGTGTCGGGATGATTTCACTCATGCTTCTGTCATAGGCCTTTGCAATACTTGCAAGGTACTCTCCTCTATCTTTTGTGTAAAAGTCATAGGCATTGTTTTCGATATTAAACCTTGTCATAATTTTCTCATCGAAATCTTTTGGCAAGTACATCACAAGTCCAATTTCTGGAAATTCTCTTCTTTCGCGCGCCTTTAAGTTTACATCTTTATCTAAAATAAATTTGTAGTCTCCGACCCAAACCAGTCTCATGTTTTCGTTCCAACCAATTTTTTCGTCATAAGTTTCTGCGATAAATCTTAGTGGAACGAAGACTCTATCTTTTACGATCTTAGGAGATACGTCAATTTCACCATCTGTAATTATGTCGCCCTTTCTCACTTCGACGTTCCTATCTCCAACAGTAAGTGTTACCACTTGTCCGTCCTTTGTAATTTTTACCTGATTCGTCTTTTCTACCCAATTAACTTTATAGCCAAGGTTTTCTGATATCACGCGCACAGGAACAAGTGTCCTTCCGTTCTCGATGAAAGGTTTTTCTTCTGTGTCGATTTTAAATCCGTTTACTATTAAGTTTATGTCTTTGTTTTCATTTGCTGTAACTGTATTTAAGATAAAGACTGAAAGTATAAAGACAAGGCCAAGTCTTTTAAGTATCTTTTTCATAATAACCTCCTTCTCTTTATATGAATTACCCACTTAGCTTTTTTTTATTTCGATTTCAAGTTACATCGAGATTACAAAAACTCAGTATGAAAACCTAGCTGCCTTTAGATTGTACTCTTCTTGCAAACTTGCATACATCATCTTGTAATCTTCGCAGAGCTGCTCTAATTTTTGCAAATTATATACAACGGCGTCGTGATTTTCTAAAAGTTCCATCTGATTGAAGGGGAACTCTTTTAATATAAATGCAATTTTGTATTCCAAATCTTCTCGCGTCTCTTCAAGCTCTTCTTCCGATAATTTTAAAGAAAGTTTTGGCAATTCTTTTTTAATCTTTCTTAAGCTTTCTAGGTCTTTATTTTTATAATGTTCTTTAATCTTGTCGAAATCTTCGTGAGAAAAGTCGTATAGCACAGGACTTACTCTATTTATTATCTCTCTATAGATGTCGTCTAATTCTTTTTTGTCTACTTTTGTATTTATCTCTTGTACTTCTTCAGACTTTTCTTCCTCTTTAAATTCCTTTTTTATGATCTCTTCCACATCTTGTGGAGTGTGAGTGTTTATTAGTTCAATTTTTCTTCTAAGTATTCTAATATTTAAATTAAGCTCCTCAGCAATGCTTTCAAGCTCGCCGAAAGTTTCATCATACTTTGAGGTAATCTCTTGCTTTTGATTAATTTCTAAATCGTCTATTGTAAAAATGAGCTCTGATATTAAAAAGCTCAAATATTTTTCATTCATTGTATCACCTGTTTTGATTATACCCCTTTAACTTTGTTTCAAGAATATATAAAAACTAAACTTCCCTCTTCAAAAATCTCTTGTGAGTGTAGTCCATTCCAATTGCCCCAAGAGGTGCCGTTATTATAATTGCCATTACTGCAACTGAAAGAATAATTTTACCAGAAGCAAGACCCATTGAAAGTGGGACTGATCCAATTGCAGCCTGAACTGTCGCCTTTGGCAAATAACTTATGACGCAAAACGCCCTCTCCTTTGCATCTAAATCTGTTCCCATTACAGATATAAATACTCCAATAGAGCGAACGACTAGGGCAATAAAAATCATCAAAACTGCAGCAAGACCAGCATCCACTGTGTAGCGAACATCAACTGCTGCACCCACTAAAACAAATAGCATAACTTCAGCAGCTATCCAAAGCTTGCCGAACTTTTCTGAGAGCCTTTTCGAAACAAAAACTGTGCTCTTCATCTTTAGTACGCTTGCCATAGCCACAACTGCAATAAGTCCAGACACTGCAACTTTTCCTTCAAGCCAGCCTTCGATAGCAACGAGAAGAAAGGAAAATCCAAGAAGGATTATGACCTTGATGCTGTTTCTGATGTATCTCTTTTTCCGATAGCATCTCTCAAAATAATAATAGAGCGCATATCCCACAGCCGCTCCCATAACGACTCCCAAAATTATAGAGACTGGAACGTTTAAAAAATCTTTAAAATTTGCAGAACTTCCCTCTGCCATCCCCAAAAATGTTGTGAATAAAACTATTACAAAAATATCATCACATGATGCGCCAGCCATAATCATCTGTGGAATAGCCTTCTCTGTGCCAAACTTTCCTTCAATATAATCTACCATTCGAGGCACAACTACAGCAGGCGAAACTGCACCGAGAACTGAACCACAAAGAGCCGCCTCGACTGTCGTTATCCCCAAAATCTTTGGTGCAAAAATCGTGTATGCCAAAATTTCAAAAGTTGCTGGCATAAAGGACATTAAAATTGCAGGCCTTCCTACTTTTTTAAGATCTTTTAAATCAAGAGATAACCCCGCCTTTAACAAAATAATTATTAACGCCATCTTCCTAAGATCTGCCGATATAGATAAAATTGACGGATCCAACAAATCCAAGACATATGGCCCGAGGATGATTCCCGTTATGAGCATTCCAATTATCTTAGGAAGTTTAATCAGGTTAAAAATTGAGCCCATGAAGAGGCCCACCAAAAAAATAAGTGCAAGTGATGTTAACATAAATTCCTCCCATAATCGCAAAAAAGCTGATGCTCCTGCGACAAAATCGTAGAAGTCATCAGCTACTAAGCAGTTTAGGTTTCCCAAGGGAGAACTTCATTCCCTTTCCTTAGAATTATATTATGAATTAAAATCTCGGTCAAGGCATAATCTATTTTGCACGAGCACCTTTAGAGTATCTTATCCTAATAAAAAATTTAAATGCGCCGTTAAACTTAAATAAATTAAACTTTTTCTTCTCCATCGTCTTCTAAAACTTTAAACCTCTCATAAACACTTGGGACTCTATATTTATCGTCGCTGTCATACTTTGTGAATATAAATAGTCCGTATGTTAAAAGAAGTATTGCTGCTGATAATACTACATCGCTCCATGTGATGGAAACATTTTCTATTACATTCGGATCCAAGTTATCTGAAAATAATACTGCTAGGTTGTTGTTGAGATAGTGAATGATTGTTGGCACCCAGATTGAGCCCGCCTTTGTGTAGGCGTATCCAAGAAATATTGCAAGAGCTATGCAACCAAGTATTTGTTTTATAAATGATGCAAGTTCCGTTCCGCTTGCTGAATAGAAAAATAAATTTAATGGCAGATGCCACACTCCCCAAATAAGTCCAACAAGGATTAGACCCATCCTCATTCCGTATTTTTTCTGCAAAATCGGTTGAAGGAAAAATCTCCATCCATACTCTTCTCCCAAAAATGGCAAGAAGCTCAAAAAGAAATTTATAATAACGATAAGTAAATAAATTATTTTATTTGCCTTAAAACTCTTAATAAAGTTTTCTAGCTCTCCATCAAGGGCAAGGCTTATCGCAGCGACAATAATATATATCGCAATAAATGTAAGCACTGCTTTTGTGCCCTCTTTAAAGGAGCGGCGGTTTAAGTTCGCAACCTCCTTCTTAGATTTATCTTGAAATATTATCACAAAGAAGAACACAAGAGATGCTATTAAGACAATATAATTTGCAAGACGCATATCTTTAGCAACAAATTCAAAAATTGTTGCCACAAATATTATTGCAGTAACTATTATGTAGAGCCTGTAAAAGTTCTTCGTTGTTTTTTCTAAGTCTAGATCACTAATAAGTATTGCTATAATTGCTCCAAAGGCTGGCAAAAACATTTGAAAGAGTGCAAAGTCCATAAGCGCGAGGCCCTTTATCTTTGCAAAATAAATTATTATCCCAAGGACAAAAGTCGCAACAAATGTTATAACCAAAAAGTTTTGCAGAAGTTTTTGTTCCGTTTTTTCTAATTTCTTTTCCATTCCTACCTCCATGGCCTTCTTTTTTAAATATTAATCTTTAGAAGACATTTTTCTAAATACATTTTTTATTTTCTACCCAATTTTATAAAAATTCTAATAAAAAAGGCCTGCCCATCTCGAGCAAGCCGTAAAGTTATTTATTAGTACATCAATGCTTCCATTGTTTTTATAAGGCCTCTTACATTAATTTGTGATGGTCTTGTTTTTTTCATTTCTTCATTTACTCTATCTATTACTTGTGCAACTTCCATTCTTTCGTCGCCCATTCTTCTTGCTTTTCTCATTTCGCTTCTTAATTCTTTTACTCTGTCAATTTCTGCTTTTGTAGCTCTTCTGTCTTCAGTAGATAGTGCTTCTGATACTGCTTGATCAAGTCTGTCAGATAATTGATAGATTTCTGCCACTGTTGCTTGTGGTTTTAATCTTTGGTTTGTTATTTCAGCAATTTCGCGGTCAAGCTTTTCTATTATATAAGATGGTCTGTCTTTTAGTTCGTTGTATTTTAAAAATCTCGCCTTGTGAAGTTTTTCGTCTAAGTCACTTCTCACATATAGATTTGCTGTGTCGTTAAGTGCCATGTCAGGATAAGATAGTAATTTGTCGCGAAGTGCATCAAATTCTTGGATATATGCCTTCATGTCAGCTGTTGTTGAGTATGGGTTTACTGCGTGAAGTAGTCCAACTGTAATGTATTCTGCAATTTCTACATGAGCTGCATCAACTTTTTATCTAAGTTCTGTTGTTGCAAATCTGATTGCTCTTCCCATTCTGATTACAACTTCAACTCTTGTTGGAATTGTTGAAAGGTCGTAGATGTTTGAGAATCCAATTCCTTCTTGGTTATCTACATCGACACTTGGATCAATTTCTAGGTCGCCATCAGTAGTTTGTAGGTCTTCGCTATTTACTTTCTTCTCCTCTGCTTTTACTGTTGCGTCGATTCCTTGTTCCAATTCGTCTGCTTTTTGGTTGAAGTCGTCAACTAATTTTTGTTCGTCGTCGTTTTTTACTACTACATTATTTACGTCGTTTCTTACGCTTTTGATTTTTTGTTTATAAAACGCAACGTCATCTATTTCTAGTTTTTCTTCTACATCTTTTGTGTCGTCGATGATTTCGCTTGCCAAAACTGTAGTTGTTGAGCTTGCAAGAATTAATACTGCCAATATAAATGCTATGATGTTTTTAAATTTTTTCATATTGTCCTCCTTAATATTTTATTTCAAATTCGCGAGTTACATCTTTAAGTGAAACTTCTCCCTTGAAGTCTTTTTTCCAAACTCCAAAGTCAAATCCGTTAAATGATACTTCTCCCTTTCCCCTATTCATGTAAGCTCTCTTTGTAACAGTTTTATCTTCTGATGTCAAAGTCACTTCGAAGGGGCCGTTGTATGGATTTTCATTTTCTGTTGCAGTTACTTCTACTTTAAAGATTCCACCTTTTCTTTCTGTTGTGTTAATTTTTTCTATATTATATAGAGCTTCTTTTTCTTCATTTACTTTTACAACAAAATATTTTTCGATGCCGTTATTTGTGCTGACTTTTATCTTGCAAGTTCCTTCTGATACTGCACTTACAATTCCGTCTTCACTTACACTTGCAACTTCAGGATTTTGTGATGTAAAAGTTAGGCTCTTATCCTCTGCTCTTTCTGGAAATACTAAAACTCTCTTTTTAAGGTCATATTCTTCGTTAACTTTAAGCTCTGCACTTGGAGCTGTAAAAGATATGTCCTTAACTTCTTTTGTGTCATTTCCAACAGGTGGCACTGGATCTATGTTATTGCCTTCTCCGTCGCTCATATAATAGTCGTTTGTTCCTGTTGCTTCAAGCATAGGTAGTGATGAATATTTGCCAGGTTTTAGAACTGTAAGTTCGAAGACTCCCTTAACTGCGCTGTCCTTAGATACACATTCAATCTTTACGCTACCTGTTTTTATTGGCACGATTTCTCCGCCAATTACTCTTGCAACATATGGATTAGATGATGTGATGATGTAGTCTTTGTTCTTTGCTTCAACTGGAAGTAGCACGGGGCTTATCTTTGTCTTTTTGTCTAGAGAAATAGCTCCCTTATTTCCTTCCATAAATTCTACACTTTTAACTCTAATCTTTGGACCAGCAACTTTTTCAATTGCCTCTTCAAGTTTTTCTTGTTGCGCGTCAAGTTCGCCACATGTTACAGTAATTCTCCACCACAAAGCGGCAGATTCTGATATAACTTTATTTAGTTCTTGTGCTTGGAATTTTCTGCCAGTTCTGTTTGCTTCGTTTCGCACCTTTCTTGCTTCTGCAATAACTCTGTGATAAGCTGACTTTTTGTAAATTGTCGCTATGTCTTCTGGCGACAAGTCGGGATAAGATAATAGCTCTTGTTCCAATGCATCAAAGGATGCGATGTATTCCATTATTGTTGACTCTTGTACAAATGGATTAAGTGTGTGAAGTATGCCCACCATAATGTATTCTGTTAGTTTTGTGTGAGCTGCAACGACTTTATTGGAAAGTTCTGTTGTCCCAAACCTAATCGCCCTTCCAATTCTAATTAGAAGCTGAACTCTTGATGGAATTGAAGTTACATCGTAAATTCCAGAACCTTTTTGGTTGGAGATACTACCTCTTTGTCTAAGTTGTGCCTCAAAATCATTGATTTCTCCATCAAGTTTAGTAACTGCCTCGCCATACTTTTCAAGGACTTCCTTGTACTCCTTGTCGTTTTCATCGACTTCAATGCCTTCAACTGCTTTTTGTGCCTCGAGTAAGTCCCCTCTTACTTCTGAAATTTCAAGTTCATCTTTGTGAGATAAAGATCCATCAGATGAATCGTCAATTTCAAGGCTCTCACCGTTAGCTGAATCATTTTCGATTACAACACCTGAATAAGATGCCTTTGACACTTCGAGTTTACTTGCATAGACTGGAGTAAATGCTGATCCAAGCATGAGTAGTGCTAAAAGAGCACTCGTCCTTTTTGTAAACTTCTTCATAATGTCCTCCTTTACTTATTTTATTTATATTTAGAAAACTAAATACCTTATTTATTGATAACGCCCTCTACATTAATAATATTTGCAGGCGATTTGCTCTTCTTAGAAAATTCATAAGTAATACTAGAAGCTCTATCTCGAATTTTTACATCAGTCTTAAAGTTTGTCCTCCAAACTCCAAACTGTCCGCCGTTATATTTAATAGTCGCCTCGCCTCTATTAAAGTAAACTCTATTTTCGCGAGTAATGGGTTTATCATCTTCGTAATCTGCAATTGTAGTTATGATTGCAGGGCCAGAATAACCCACTCCATTTTCTTCTGCTCTTAGCGTCACTGTAAATATTCCAGCGCTTCTGTCTGAAATCTCTATATCTGTAATTTGAAGTTCTTTTTCGTCAAACTTAGGAAGCACATTTACATTTACTTCTTTTGAAATGTTATTTACAGTCATAACTCTTACGCTTGCTTTTCCAATTGACTTTGCAGTGATTATTCCGTCGCGACTTACACTTACAACATCGTCATCGCTTGATGAGTATCTGAGTTCTTTTTGTGTTGCAGTTGTCGGATAAATATTTATTTTCTGAGATAAATCAAAATCATCGCCCTCGTTTAAAGTGATTGATGGAACTGTAACAGATAAAAACCTTGGAAGAGTCTCGTCAATATCTGGCTTTGGTGGAGTTGGATAGTCGTCATCGCCTGGTTTTGGTGGAATGTAGTCGCCACTATCCACATCTTGCTCACCTATTATTGGAATCTCAGGCATTAGGTCGAACCTTATATCTTTTGGAATGACCTTTAAATAAAATCTTCTCCTGTAAACTCCCTTTGACGTTTGAATTTCAGCATAAATATTTGCATCGCCCGTCTTTAGTGGAGTTATCTTTCCGTCTTCCCCAACTTTTATCACATCACTATTTGGAGTAAAAAGTTTCACTGGAGTATCTTCAAAACCTTCTGGCAGAACTTTTGTTGATAGTTTTCCAATATTATTTACTCTAATAAATCCATTTTCGCCCTCGTTAAATACTACATCATTTGGCTCTTTAATCACGTCGACATTTGGATCTTCTGGCACAATCTCGTCGTTTTTTGGAACTTCGCCAGTCGTTGTGATTGCCTTTACACATGCATTTGCGTTTTTCACTTCAGTATAAAGATCTGTCCAACTTTCTCCCGTCGGTGAGACGAAGGACTCACCCTCATTTGATGTGGCTTTGCTCGAATAATTTTTTATCGCAGCTTCAATTGGAAGTGGATATCTGTAATTTGATCTAGTTGAGTCCATGTATACAACTATGGCAAACTGCTCATTTTTATCTAGCTTGTGAGAACCCACATCAATTGTGTAGTATCCAGGATACTCAATAGTTCCGCTTGCTATCTCAACTCTATCGCTTGAAAGCTGGCTCGTCTTTTTTATATTCTTAACTAAGTAAATTTTGTAATCAGTGTCCATGCTGACATTGTAAAGTCCAACTTCGTGTAGAGTTTCAGAGTCCTTTGCCTTAAAAACATTTGCCATAAAGCCCTTCTTGTTGTAACCAACAGAACGAGTCGCACCTAGTGGATCGTACTGATAAATCTTTCCCTCTGGATCCATATTTTTTGCGATAAAGACTGCATTAGAAGTTCCTATGTGAACATCTTCGTAGGACACGTAGTAGTAACCGTTATCCATGTAGTCAGTTCCCCAACTGTTTTTGCAGATCCAGGCGCCGTTATTTTGTGGCTTGGCAGTAAATTTATTTTTAGAAAAATTATCGTCCCATCCCACAATTGTCACAGCGTGATCAGCTGGGCCACCATGAGCGTTGTAAAAAGAATTGTTTCGTTCGTTCTCATAATATTTAGAAGAATTTACAACGGTATAAACTCCGCCGTACTTCATTATCGCAAGCTTTAAATTTCTCGCGTCGCTTTCACTCACAACATCGGGAAGATACATGACCTTGTCGATTTCCATTGAACGAACAAGTCCCTGTGGCGAAAAACTAATTACAGGATCATATGGATCATCTGCCTCGCGAACGGGACCCTTCCAACTTGCCAAGTAGGCAGTTGCAATGTCTCTATTGCCCCCGTCGTTTGGTCCCCAATCAAAATCGTGAGTGTTTCGAAGGTGCTTTTCACTAAAATCGTACTTGCCATACTTTGCAAGCACAGACTCCATTGAGCCATATGTAGCAAAAGCCCAACAAGAACCATTCGGCCCCTGACTTCTCACAGGACTTACTCTATTTTCTTCCCTGAGATCGTAACGAGCTGGCACATATTCAGGCATGCTCCTAAAGCCGACCTTCATGTGATTAAAATTAATATTTAGAGGAGACGCGATATTGCCCGCCTTTTGACTCTCTAAATAGCCATCTGAAATCGGACTGAGCTCCAACCTCTCGCCGTCACCTTTTGAATCTTCGACAATTTTAATCGAATCTTCATCCTTTAAAACTGAATTTGGATCAGCTGCATTTGCAAAAACTGGTCCAAACAAAAGGCTAATACACAATAAAAATAAAATAATAGCATTAAACTTTTTCTTCACTTGATTACCTCCATTCAAATTTTATATTTTATGTTGAAATAATAAATACGAAACATACCTCTTTGAAAAAGCAGTGCACAGATGACTCGTTAAAGTGTGCTGCCAAAAAATTTTAGAATTTCCTTTAAAACTCTATAAGTATTTTTTAAAAAAGTATTCTCTAAATTGAAAATAAAATAAGTTTTCGAACATTTAATTAAATAAAAACATTGTTAAGTACGTTACATACTCTATTCAAAGTGTATACAATGCGTTTTACCTCTTTTTGAAATACAGTTTTTATTATAACATAAGAAATGGATATTAAAACAGGAAAACTTTTTTATACAAAAAATTTACATTTCATCTCAAAATAAATTGCAGGAAAAATCCTTTAAAAAATACTTATAGAGTTTTAAAGGAA